>JACUTX010000075.1 GCA_014859615.1 Desulfuromonadales bacterium
TGCGACCTTGAGCGGCAGACAAACAATGCGTGCGTCAATCTGTTTATTGGGGAATTTGATGATTCCGGCAATACGGAACAGTCCGGCTGCGGTTGTGCCGTGATACCCCTGCCCGTAAAGAGCGATTTCGTCGCCGATCACAAGATTCAAATACGCCGCGAGTCCGCTGCCGACCAGAACAGATTGTTCATCGTCCCGGTTGAAATACCGCCCCGCAGCAACCCGGTCGGCCAGCCCCGAGTAGTTCGCTTCGCGCTGCGGGTCGACCCCCATGATGATGACCCCCTTCGATTTTTCGGCGGCGGCGGCCAGGGCGAACGTTTCGATGCGCGGCAGATATTCGGTCAGGCCGGGAATTGACTTGATCCGTTCGATAAATTGCTGGTCGCCGGGGAGGAGTTTGTCAATCGATTTGTTTTCAGAAAAATCGGGGTGCTGCAATTGCAGATAGCCGGAATAGAACCGGGTGGCGTTATCGAGATTGAAGGCGTAGGACCCCTCCTGCATCGAGCGGGTAAAAAGGGCGAGCAGCATGGCAATGGCCAGAGAGCTTGCTGTCAACAAGGTGCGCCGCTTCTGTCTCCAAATGTTGCGCCAGGCGAGTTTGACCATAAAGGTCGAGGTCATTCACGCAACCCCTTCATATTGCTCAGGGAAAAGAAGCTGGCCGGAATATCGAACTCGAAGGCCGCCGTGTGGTAGATCAGGACGGTCTTGTCTTCTGGTTTGTCGGCCGGGCGCATCTCCATCCGGGTCGGCAGCAGTCGTCCGCCAATCTCTTTTACATCGAGGGTGGTCAAGGTGCTGATTCGCTCGTTAAACTCATCATAGTAGACGATCTGGCGCTGATGATACTGTTTTTTGCTGATGGTCAGAATCAGCTTCCCCCAGACGACCGGCGCGTCCTCCTTCGGTATCGATTCGATCACCCAGCAATCGACCCCATCAAATTGCTCTTCGCGCAGCAGCTTGTGGGTGTAATCGACAACGATCGAAGATTGATTGATCAGATCATCGTTGGTGAAGTCGGACCCCATCCAGGATTGACCGAGCATCGATGGTGCGATTTTGATGACCCGTTCAATACTCGGCACCCAGTTCCACATCTCCTTGTTGCGCTTCAGTGAGCTGCTCCCCTTGTCGCGGGCCGGAGCCGTAACCAGCACCAGAGAGAAGTCGGCCCCTTTGCTCCACGCCTTCATGCTCATGGTTCGCGTCCAGTCGGGGCGGATGATCTGCATGGTCATCTCGACATAGCTCGATTTGCCGCGCATCTGCTGATCGGACTGACGCACGATTTCGCTCGCCGTTTCGGCCCAGACGACAGGAACGGACAGAAGCAGAAAAATGAGTGCAGCCGTAACCGTGCGGTTCATGGTCTCTTTCATAAACAGTTCTGTCAGGTGAGTCGGGCGCAGACTCTTTTTACAGCCCTTCGTCCCTGAGCTGTTCCAGCAGTTTTTTTTGTGCTTCGGTCAGTTCGGCCGGGATTGTTGTCTCGACAATGGCGTAAAGATCCCCCTTCGGCTTCCCCTGCACACCGAACCCCTTCAGGCGAATCTTGCTCCCGGCGCGGGTCCCGGCCTTGATCTTGACCCGTTTGTGGTCATCCATCGTCGGAACGTCGATTGTTGTGCCGAGACAGAAGCCGCTGTAGGGGATCTTGACGGAGGTGAACAGATCATCCCCCTCGCGCCAGAAGTTCGGATCCGAGTCGACCTGAATATCGAGGAACAGGTCGCCGGCCGGGCCGCCATCGGGCGAGACCCCCCCTTTATTGGCGATCCGGAGCCGTTGTCCGGTTTCGGTTCCGGCCGGAATCCGCACATTCATCTCTTCATTCCCCCGTTCGGTGCGAAAACTGATGCGTCGTTCACCGCCGGTCACGGCGATCCGGAACGGAATATGAACCTTCAGGTTATAGTCGGCACCGCCTCGTGGACGGGAAGGGCCGCCGAACGGTCTCTGGCCTCGTCGGCCACCGCCGAACAGCTGGCTGAGGATATCTTCATTCCCCCCGAGGCCGAACTCGCGGAAGATATCATTGACATTAGAGCCGCGAAAGATGTCTTCCTGACTGAAACGTTGATGGAATCCGCTGTCACCATAAGAGTCGTACTGCAGCTTTTTTTCCGGATTGGAGAGGACCGTATACGCTTCCGTCATCTCCTTGAATTTTTCTTCAGCACCCTTGTCGCCGGGGTTTTTGTCGGGGTGATATTTGACCGCCAGCTTGCGGTATGCCTTCTTGATCTCGTCGGCCGAGGCTTTTTTGTCGAGGCCGAGCGAGGAGTAATAATCTTTAGCCATGAATGCTCCTGTATCGTAATTCAATATGAAGTCTACAATATAGAAAGGTGAAGTGAGTACGTCAACCTAAAGAAAAAGATAAAAGGTTGTCAATTCGATTTCTTGACCGGTTTGTGCCGCTAGGCTAATATGCACCGGATCGCAGGGTGGGTCGGCGCATCCTGCAGAGCGGAGACGACGCCGAAAGAAATGGAAAACAGCATGACACGAATTGTAATTATCGGTGGTGGAATATCGGGTCTGGCAACGGCTTATGCGGTTGAACAGGTCGCCGCAGCCCGCGGATTGAAAGTCGAGACGATCGTTTTGGAAAAGAACGGCCGACTCGGTGGCAAGATTCAGAGTATCAGAGAAGAGGGGTACCTCTGTGAATGGGGGCCGAACGGTTTTCTTGATAATAAGCCGATGACTCTCGATCTGTGCGATCGCCTCGGCATTCGTGGCCAGCTCGCCCGCTCAAACGATAACGCCCGCAAACGTTTTATCTATTCGGCATCCGAACTGCATCGCCTGCCGGAAAATGGCTCCGGGTTCCTCCGCTCCAATCTGATGTCGTGGGGGGGGAAATTCCGGCTGGCCAAAGAGTTCTGGATTCCGAAGCGTGAGGACGACAGTGATGAGACTCTGGCCGAGTTCGGTCGACGTCGGCTCGGTCCCGAGGCGCTCGACAAGCTGATTGCGCCGATGGTCTCCGGTATTTTTGCCGGCGATCCGGTGACCATGAGCCTGAAGAGCTGCTTTCCGCGCATCTATGAATTGGAACAGACCTACGGTGGACTGTTGCGCGCTATGCTTAAACTCGCCAAGCAGAAGAGAGCCGAGCGCAAATCCGGCAAACAGGTGGCGAGTGCCGCTGGCCCCGGCGGCGTCCTCACCTCGTTTGTCGGTGGTATCCAGGAGTTGACCGATGCCGCCCAGGCGGCGCTGACCGGAGAAGTTCGTCTCGATGCGGCGGTCTCTAAAGTAGCGAAAAAGAGTGACGGCTTTGAAATGACCCTCGAAAATGGCGAAAAACTCGATGCCGAGATCGTGGTCGCGGCGGTTCCGGCCTACGCTCTGGCCGCTATGGTCGAGGAGATGAGCATCGTCATGTCGGATGTGCTCAAAGCGATCCTCTATGCACCGATGAACGTCATCTGTTTCGGTTACGAGCAAGAAAAGATCGAACACGATCTGAACGGCTTCGGTTATCTGATTCCCCGCCAGGAAGGGTGCAGTATCCTGGGGACTCTCTGGGATTCGAGTATTTTCCCGCAGCGCGCCCCACAAGGGCATGTGCTCCTCCGGTCGATGATGGGGGGGGCGGCCAATCCGACGGCGATCAATCTCAGTGACCGCCACGTGCAGGATTATGTAGCCGCTGACCTGCGCGACATTATGGGGATCGACAAATCGCCCGATTTTGTCCGTATTTTTCGGCACCCAAACGCCATTCCGCAATATACCCGCGGCCACGGACAACGCCTCCTGGCGGTGGAAGAAGGGGCGCGCAAGATCCCCGGTCTGTTTGTCACCGGCAATGCCTTCTTCGGGATCGGTCTGAACGATTGTGTCAACGCTTCCAATTCAACGGCGGAACATGTGATCGGCTATCTGGAACGGCGTGAATTGGCAAAAAAGTAGAATCTGACTGGCGACTCCCTTTTTATGACAAGGTCAGTCGCTGTTGTATATGGTGGAAATCCCGGATATGACGGTTTCAACAACGATCTGTACGCCTCTTTTTCTCATCAGTTAAGTGTTTTTCATCGATAAATTAGATATTTACCCTTTCCTTTCTATATTCTCTCCCTTGGCCCGATTGTTGCTGATTCAAAACAACAGCAAAAAGATGGAAAAATCTTCATTTACGGTGATGTTCAATGCGGCGCGCTAATAAGCGGTTATAGTTAATCAACTTATGGACGATTCAGCCGGTTGGATTAGCGAGAGAGGTCGAATGGAACAATTCATGATTATCATGACCATAAAAATGTTGATCGTCATCTTTACGTCGATTCATCTCATCTTTATCACTCAATCCGGTAAAATTTACCAGGGAGACAGACATGGCTAAAGGAACTTCACAACTGTTGGCAATCATTTTGTTGGTAGCAGGGATCGCTCTTCTGATCTGGGGGAGCAATATGTATGGTGCATTCGGCAATACCTTCACCCGGGCTATCGACGGCTCCACCGACACGAAGACGATTGTGATCCTGGTTGCCGGAGCGGTCTGCACCCTTCTCGGGCTGATCAAGCTGGGGAAAAGATAAGACCGGATCCGTATGCTCGACTGACACGAACCGACAAGGGGAGAATATTTATGCTTTGGACTCTATGCGTGATACTGATTGTGTTATGGCTTTTGGGAATCGTGACGTCGACGACTATGGGGGGATTAATCCATATTCTTCTGGTTATTGCGATTATTGTGGTTCTGGTTCGAGTCATTCAGGGACGAAAAATCATGTAACGAATCAAATTATCGTGCAATAGCTGTTGTTTAAACAAAAGGGCGTACCGCAGTACGCCCTTTTGTATTGGTGCCTGTTCAAAAGGAGATGTTGATCCCGGCGCCGAAGTACTCCGCCTGCAAGAGATAGAACTGGCCGAAAGGCAAGTTGCCGTGATAATACTCGCCAAAAATCTGAATGGAGCGTTTCTCCGCATAGGGACTGCGGATGTTGATGCCTGCTTTGACGGTTATGTCCGTATCCCAGTTGGTCTCTTCCCAGAAATGCCAAAGGGCGCTGGCAAAAGGGTAGACCGTAGACTTGTAGACCGGCTTGGTGCGCAGGTAATCGATGCCACCCTGAGCGCTGTAACGCTTGAGGGGGGTCGATGTATGGACAATATAGGAGGGACCGGCGGTGAGACGCACACCTTCCCAATCCCAGCCAAAGAGGAGTTCGATGGTTTCGAAGCTCAGGTTGATCCGCGTTTCCATTAATTCCGGGTTCTGTGGCAGGAGAAGAAACTCGTCCCCCAGATGAGAAGATTGGTGGAAAAAGCGCGCCCGGGCAGACCAGTCACCATTTCGATACCCCAAAGGGAAGCCGATAATGTAATCGGCATTGATCAGATCGAGTGATTCGGCGTCCATATTAAATTGGGCCAGAACGGTCCCGCTGATGCCGAGTTGCCAGTTATCCGTTTTCCCCCATCCGGGTACGCGCACCAGACCAAAACTATCGCCAAATCCGACCGAACCGACATTGAAGCTGCTTGCGGGGAGGTCAAGACGCAGCCAGGTGACGTGGGTGCGCGGCTCTTTGGCGCTCGACAGAGAATTTACAAAGAGGGTATCCACCGGGAAGAGCTTGACCGTCCGGTTGACGACCTGCTCTGTCTGCTCTGTCTGCTCCGGTTCCGCATCGCTGAATCCGGTCATAAAAGGGAGAAGGACGGCTAAAATCAGGAAAAAAATAAACTTTTGCATCGTATTGCCTCATAAGGTGACATGGTGAGGACTCAAAACTAAAGAATTGTACAGCTGCTCCGTGCAAGAACGAAGGAGTCGCACTGCATCTATCAATAAAAAAGATTAATACAAGGGGTGACCACTGCTCTTCGAGAAGGGATATTGAATTTGCTTATTTTCGGGTAATCCCCATTTTCCGCATTCGGGCGCGCAGCGTGCTGGGGTTGAGGCCCAGGAGCAAGGCGGCACCGTTTTTCCCCTCGATGCGCCAACCGGTCTGCTGCAGCACCTGACAGATATGGTCGTGCTCCAGATCAGCGAGGGGTTTGATTTCCTGGTTTTTGACTCCACCGGCCGTCTCATCCGCCACACCATGAATCATCTCGAAGCGGTCCAGAACCTGAAGTGAACTCCCCTGACTGGTGATGACCGCCCGCTCGATGATGCTTTCCAACTCCCGCACATTGCCGGGCCAGTGGTAGTCCTGGAGGAGGTTCAGGGTGTTTGTCGATACCGTCTCTATTTTTTTGCCGATTTTTTTATTGAAGGCGGCGACGAAATGATTGACGAGCAGCGGGATGTCTTCCTTGCGCTCCCGCAACGGCGGCAGGGTGATCGGGAAAACATTGAGCCGGTAATAGAGGTCTTCGCGGAACTTGCCGTTGCGGATCTCTTCTTTGAGATTACGATTGGTGGCCGCGATGATCCGCACATCGGTCTTGATGGTGCGGGGGCTCCCCAGTCGCTCGAACTCGCCGTCCTGAATCACCCGCAACAGCTTGCTCTGCAGCTCCAACGGCATTTCACCAATTTCGTCGAGAAAAATGGTGCCGCCGTTGGCTAGCTCAAAGCGACCGATCTGCCTTGTATCAGAACCGGTAAACGCCCCCTTTTCCCGACCGAAGAGCTCGCTCTCCACCAGGGTGGCCGGAAGGGTCGTACAGTTGACCGTGATCATCGGCTGGTCCTTGCGCGTGCTGCTGCGGTAGATGGCCCGCGCCACCACCCCCTTGCCGGTACCGGTCTCGCCCAGCAGCAGAACGGTTGCATTCATCGGCGCGACCTGCTGGACCTGGGCATAGATGACCGCGAGGGGATCGCTTTGACCGACGATTTCACCGAAGTTGTACTTCTGGTCTACCTCTTGCCGCAGGTAGATGTTCTCTTCTTTGAGCCGGTTTTTCAATCGATTGATCTCTACATAGGTTTTATGCAGCGATTTTTCCGCCTTTTTACGTTTCTCGACCTCCTGGGTCAGTTGAATATTCGTACGGCTTAAGTCACTCGTCCGCTCTTGCACCGTCTCTTCCAGCCTTACATTGTGATTCTGGAGCGTTTTGTACAGCATCTGCACTTCCAGCATATTGCGGATCCGCGTCTTGACTTCAACCAGTTCGAACGGTTTGCTGATGAAATCTTTGGCGCCGACTTTGAGGGCTCGTACCTTGTGCCCCGGCTGGGCGGTAATGACCAGAACCGGAATATACTCATTTGGGTTTTCCGCCTGCAGCGCCGCCATCACCTGAAAACCGTCCATCCCCGGCATCTGCAGATCGAGCAGGATCAGGTCGTAGTTGTTTTCATGATACAGCGCGCAGACCTCTTTCGGGTTTGTCGTTGAGGTCACGCAGCTGTAGCCGGTTTCAGTCAACAACTGGTTCAGCAGCGCCACATTGGCCTCCTGATCGTCGACGATTAGGATTTTGGCGTTCAGGATTTCGGATGCAATCATGATTTTGATTTTCCCTTTTTAGCTACTTTGGCCGCTTCCGCTTGGGCATGTTTGAGTGTCATATCCAGCGTATCCATGAACTCGGTGACCTTGATCGGTTTGGTGAGATAACGGAAGAATCCGGCCTCCAGCCCCTTTTCGATATCGCGGGGGATGGCGTTGGCACTCAAGGCAACGACCGGAATATGCGCTGTTTCCGGAATATTTGCCAGAAGTTTCAGGGCATCGATGCCGCTGATCCCCGGCAGGTTGATGTCCATCAGGATGATATCGGGGAGGGACGTGCGCGCAATTTCGATACCGGTAATGGCTTCTTTTGCACTCAGAAAGCGGATGTCGGGGCGGCGTGCCAGAAGATCTTCAACCAGCATCAGATTCGCCGGATTATCCTCAATATAGAGCAAGGTGCTCTTCTGCTCACCCGTCTGGTCGGTCGCTGCGGCGCTGCTCATGCATTGGTCCTCGTTGGTGGACACCTGGCGCTCTGTCGTCATGATCAGTTCGAACCAGAAGACACTCCCTTCTCCGACTGTGCTTTCTACGCCGATGACCCCTCCCATCAATTCGACCAGTCGCTTGCAGACCACCAGGCCGATACCGGTCCCTTCTTCAACGTCTCCCTGTTGACCGAGTCGGTTGAACGGCTGGAAGAGTTGTGCCAGCTGTTCTGGAGTCAGCCCTTCACCGGTGTCGCGCACGCTGATCCGCACCACATCGGCAGTCGGCAGGCTGCAGCTGACCGTAACCGTACCGTATTCCTTGTTATATTTGATCGCATTGGAAAGCAGATTGAGGAGAAGCTGTTTCACCCGGGTGCGGTCAGCGTTGACAAAATAGGCTTCCTTCATGTCGGCAAAGATCACCTGGATCTTGCGTTCTTTGGCCTGAGGTTCGACCATCACCTCGCATTCGCGCAAGACCTCCTCGATCGATACCGGTTCCAACGACAGCGCGAGTTTTCCGGACTCGATCAGCGCCAGGTCGAGGATTTCATTGATCAGTTCGAGCAGATACCAGCCGGCCTTGAGGATTTGATCGATGCTCCTCTTTTGCACAGGGGTCGGCTCTGGCTTCCCCGATTCCATCAGCTGAGCAAACCCGAGGATCGCGCCGAGCGGCGTCCGCAGTTCATGACTCATGCTGGAGAGGAAATCCGATTTGGCGAGGTTGGCTTTTTCTGCCACCGACCTGGCGCTCTCCAGTTCGATGTTCTTTTCCAGCAACGCCTTGTCCATGCGCTTGCGTTCGGTCACGTCGCGGGCCCCGAAAAAGAGCCCCTGCAGCCTGCTGTCCCGATCGTAGAAAATGTTGGCGTTGAAGGAGACCACCGTCTCCTTGCCATCCCTGGCCCGTGCGGTGAGTTCGTAGTTAGAGATGTTTATCTCCTCCAGCACCCGTTTGATCCCGGCCTCGACCAGTGAGGGATCGGTGAAGTAATCTTTGAACGGTGCGCCGATCAGCTCCTCGCGCGTCCGTCCGGTGAGCGCTTCCATCTGCTTGTTGACATCGGTAATGATGCCAGCCGGATCGGTGGTCGTGATCGCGTCGCTGTTGGCTTCAATCAGGTTGCGGGTATAAAACTGCTGATCCTGCAGACGTTGACTGAGTTCCTTCTGCTCCTCCTCAATCTGCCTGCGCATGGTGTTGTCCGTGCCGATGAGCAGATAGCCGATGATGGTCTCCCGAACATCGCGCAGGGCCGTGACGGAGACAACCGCCGGGAAACGACTGCCATCCTTGCGGATGTAGGTCAGCTCATAGATATCCTCGATGCCGCGTCGCGCCTTGAAAACCAGAGCATCAAAGCCGGGGGTAATCTCGGTCTCAAGCTCGGCACTGAGCGCCTGTGCGCGAACGATCAGTTCCTGAGGGTCAGAAATGTCGGCTGGCGTGATCCTGTTGACCACCTCGGCGGCGGTGTAGCCGAGCATTCGTTCGGCGCCGACGTTGAAGATCTGGATGACCCCTTTTTCGTCCGTGGCGATGCTGGAGAAATTGGCGCTATGGAAAATCGCACTCTGCAAGGCTCCCGCCTGAATCAGTGCCGCTTCCGCCTGCTTGCGCTCGGTAATGTCCTCCATGGCCAACAGGATAATATCGGAGCCGATTTTTTCGCGGAAGATCTGCCGCGCATTGAGAAGGATAAATTTGTGGCCGATGCCGGGAAAATCATGCTCGACTTCATAATCCTTGACGATGGTATTCTGGGGGAGGATTTCCTCGACCATGAGTCGCAGATGGGGAATGTCCCACTGCCGGTTGCCGACGTCGTAGATGAAATGTCCGATGGTTTCCTCGGGGGTGACCTTGAACGTTTCGTAGAAGCAGCGGTTGGCGGTGAGAATTTCCAGGTCGGAGTCCAGCACCAACAAGGGTGCCCGCAGGGTTTCGACGATGTTCTCGGAATATTCCCGGGCATCCTGGATTTCATCTTCCAGCTTCTTGGCCAACGTGACATCGACGATGGAGGAAAGAATGTTTCTCCCCTGACTCGCGTTTGCCTTCAAGGCTGAACTCTTAAGTTGGGCGTAGATCGCTTCGCCGCTTTGTTGGTTCAGTTTGAGCTCACACCCTTGGATCCCTTGTTCTTTTAATACATTTTTGAGGTGACGACTGAAAACTTTTTTCCCTTTGGTGTCAGCAATGAAACGGCTGATCGGGATATTGGTCAGCAGTTCCCGTTCAATCCCCAGCAGACTGGCACCGGCCAGATTGATTTCCTGTATCCGTCCGCGCTCGTCAAAAGTGAAATAGCCGACCGGGGCAAAATC
>JACUTX010000375.1 GCA_014859615.1 Desulfuromonadales bacterium
TCAATTATTTTACTGAATAGTTACAGATATTGATTTCATGGTACCTGATTTAAAGGAGTACAGCAGTCTGACGAAGCAACTGCCGGTACTTGGTTACAAACAAACAAGCGGCCCTGGATGGCAACGTAAAGGCGAAGTTTTTCATTTCGACTTATTCCGTGGCAACAATATCCATACGACAGAATTGCTGAATTCTCCCCTGCAAGAAGGGGGGAATACGCTCTTCGCTGAGTTTTCGCATCTTTACATCGGTATCTTGAACGATTACGACCTGATATCAAGTAAGTTAATGCGAGGAACCCAGGTCGACTTTGAAGACTGTCTGCTTTTGGCGGCAGCCCACAAAGAGGAACTAAATATAGAAAAACTGATCGTTCACTTTCATGAAATAGTGGGCTATGACGTTGCAGCAGATCGACTCAGACCGAATATTGATCACTTCCTGGATCAATTGAGGGAGAATGGGACATTATGACTGACAAAAAACTACTCAACAGTTTATCCCGACTGGGCTTCCCCATGTTCGAGCCGAGCGAAGAACTCGATGTCAACGGGACTTTGGCTGAAGTGGTCGTAAGTCATGATACACGCCTGTGGGAAGGATTTCCCGTCTTATTGGCAAATGCTGCCGACAATTACCAGTTTGCACCTGACCAGGTTGAGAAGAAGTTATTTACTGTAGAACACAAAGAGCAGTATCACCGACTCCTACTGCTGTCAGCTTCCGTTTTTTCTCTCTACCATTTGTCATTCCCATGGCTGAATAAGCTCAAAACAAGCTTTTCAGAAGAAGACAAGGCCCTTGTCAAAATATGGAGAAACGCTCTTGCGCACAATCAATCAGCCGAGATGCCGGAAGAGTTTGATCCGGAACGCGTTAAGGGTCTATTTGAGCTGTATTTTGAGCAGAAAGTTCAAAAAGACAGACGTCGCAAAGATAAATATGAAGAGTTTTCACTAGAATTCGCTCTGTCGCAGGTGTTTTCTCCAAAACAGAAAGATTTGTTTAAGAAGAAACTTAGTGGTGATCCGCTGACCAAGACGGAACAGGAATACTATTCCCGGACAGTAAAGAAGAAGGTGGTTGCGCTGGCAAACTCCGAAATGCACGGTATGGCTAGAAAGTTGCTGGAGCAATAAAATATATGGCGCGGTCATGACAGAAAATGACTATGAAATTGCGAGAGAACTAAAGGAGTTATTGGCAGTTCGCTTCGATCTGATCGATTTTCGTGTCTTCGGTTCACGTGCCCGTGGTGATGCAGAGAATGATGCGGATATGGATGTTTTTATAGAAGTGGAATCTCTAACCCCAGAGCTCAAAGAGAAGATCCATGAGTCAACTTGGTTGGTCGGTTTTAAGAACTTCATCGTCATCTCGCCACTTATTGTTTCTCGTTTCGAACTCGAACAGACCTCATTACGCTCTTCTACGATTATTCTGAATATTATGCGCGAAGGGGTCGCGGTGTGACCGATAGGGCAGGGGGAGAAGTGCCAAAATTTCTCGCAAACTTCTCGCAACTGGATGTTTTTAGATGTTGTGTAATGAGCTTCTTAAGACGATTTAAGTTTTCTTTTTATTGTATAACTATTCGAAATTATAATAGATATTTTATATTGTTCAGCTTGGTTGGGTGGGGCGATTTTTGGCTGGATACTCTTTCGGTTCTCGTCCCGGGCACCACAACAAAATTAAGGACTTGGCAGATAATGCCA
>JACUTX010000076.1 GCA_014859615.1 Desulfuromonadales bacterium
CGCCTGATCGACAGAATCGATCCGATAACACGAACCGATCAACGCCACGCCGGGAACCTGATTGATCCGATCGATCTGCTCGATAAAGAGTCGGGTCAAAGCCTTGTCGGCAAAGGTCGGCGGAACGGCACGAAGATTACCGGGACTCCATTCATAATCACAACCGGACCTTGGTGCCAGCCATTCACAATCGGAGACAAACAGGACGCACGGCGCTTCGTGAACAGCGATATCAAACGCCTCGATCAGCTCCTCCCCCTTGCCGAGCATCTCCTGGCCGGAGATGTAGACAAAGGTGACGCCGGCCTCTTTGGCGCACGCTTCGGCCAGCATGGTGATCCCGGTACCGAGCGGCCCCCACATCATCACCCCGGCTGGCAGACCGAGACCGTGGTGGGTGATCATCTCCGGCTTCTTCAGCGGCAGACAGACCATCTCTTTGAGGGTCTCCTTGACATCGGCATAGCCACCGATATCGTCCCAACCAAGATTCGGCTCCCGGACTTCATAAAAAATATGTTCAAGCTTTTTGTGCATGATTTCAATCGACTCCGTTATAATGAGGGTCAGATCCCGGCGGATAACAAAAAAAATGCAACCGTCGCAATCTACAGCAATGACCATGCCACATACAAGCCACAATTTCAGGAGAAGATCATGCGTCGTTATCTGCTTGCTATCGATCAGGGGACCACAGGGACGACCGCCCTGCTGATAGACCGCTCTTTGTCTCTTCTAGGGAAGGTCACCATCGATTTCCCGCAGCACTTTCCGAAACCGGGCTGGGTTGAACACAACCCGGAGGAGATCTGGAGTTCTGTAGCAAAAGCGGTCTGTCGCGTTCTGTTTGACACAAACATCCGGTCGAGCGAGATCGCCGCCATCGGCATCACCAATCAACGCGAGACCGTCCTCCCCTGGGATCGCAACTCCGGCGAACCGGCTGCCAACGCCATAGTATGGCAGTGCCGCCGGACTAGGGACCTCTGCCAGCAGATGAAACAGGATGGGCTCGAAGAGCTGTTTCAAAAGCGAACCGGTCTGGTGCTCGATCCGTATTTCTCCGGCACGAAAATGCGCTGGCTGCTCGATCACGTCGCCGGACTGCGGCGCCGCGCCGAACAGGGGACGATCGCTTTCGGCACCATCGACAGCTTTTTGGTCTGGCGGTTGAGTGGCGGCCGGGCACATGTGACCGATGTCTCGAACGCCTCGCGTACCCTGCTTATGGATCTTAAGTCTCTTGCCTGGGATGACGAACTTCTGTCCCAGCTCAAGATTCCGCGCGAAACTCTGCCAGAGATCAAACCGTCGGCAGAGATCTACGCCGAGACCCGCGGGCTCGATTTTCTTCCGGACGGAATTCCGATCGCCGGGATGGCCGGAGATCAACAGGCAGCTTTGTTTGGCCAGGCCTGCTTCGCAGCGGGGGAAGGGAAATGTACTTACGGTACCGGTGCTTTTCTGTTGATCAACACCGGCGACCAGCCGATCCCGAGCCATAGCGGCATGCTGACGACCGTCGCCTGGCAGGTTCAAAACCAGACCTGCTATGCCCTCGAAGGGAGCTCCTTTATCGCCGGGGCCGCCGTGCAATGGCTGCGTGACGGTCTCGGCCTGATTAAAAGCTCTGCCGAGATCGAAGCGCTGGCGGCATCGGTGGCAGATAGCGGCGAAATTGTCTTTATTCCCGCCTTGACCGGCCTCGGTGCTCCGCACTGGAACGCCGAAGCCCGCGGATCCATCACCGGCCTCACCCGTGGCACCACCGCCGCCCACCTGGCCCGGGCCACTCTGGAGGGGGTCGCCCTGCAGATCCACGACCTGACAAAAGCGATGAATAACGATCGGGGCGGACCGCTCGCTGAATTCAAGGTCGATGGCGGCGCGGCTGGCAACAACCTGCTGATGCAGATGCAAGCCGATTTTCTTTCGCTGCCGGTTATCCGTCCAAAAACGATTGAAACCACCGCCCTCGGTGCCGCAATGCTGGCTGGACTTGCCATCGGTTTCTGGTCGAATCTCGATCAGCTGCGAGCGCAGTGGCAGGAAGAACGAAGGTTTGTGCCGCAGATGGGGAAAGACGAAAGAGCGAGGATTCTCGATCGGTGGCAACAGGCAATCAAGAAAATATGAAAAGGCGCCACTTGATGCTATCATGCCGCCAACTGGACTCCACTTTTAACACTCTTTCACCGCACGCAATGGACTTGTCATGAAAAAAACATTTAAACTCGATCACCCCAAGATCAAAGTTCCGCGCCTTTTTGAAGCTTACAAGCATGAGGTCAAAAAATATCTGAAAAGAGAGCGGAGAAAACCTCTCCCCGAGGGGGTCGATTATTGGGATTTCGACTGCCGCTACGGCGCCGATGAAGCGAGTGCGGAGCCGATCCATGTCGCCACCATCAATAAATTCATTTCCCAGGCCGAAGCAGAACAGCTCGGATCTTTTTATCTGGAGATTCTGGCCAAACCAGGGCACCGGACGAAAAAACCGCCGGGAGAGGCGGCGACCGATATCGACAGCAAGATTGAGGATCAAGAGGAAGAAGAGTAAGAGATCCAGCGGACGACAAGACCAGCGTTTTACAATATCAGCTGTAAAACCGGCTCGTTCAGCGCCGCAATCTGCTCGCGCAGTGCGAGAATATGCTCCCCCCAGTAGCGCGGGGTATTAAACCATGGAAAGTGATGTGGAAAAGTCGGATCGTCCCAGCGACGGGCGAGCCAGGCGGTATGATGCAAAATGCGCAGAGAGCGGAGCGGCTCGATCAGCACCAGTTCGCGTCGGTCAAAATGAAAAAACTCATTATAACCATCGACGATCTCGGCCAGCTGCAGAGTCTGTCGTTCCCGATCGCCGGAGAGCATCATCCATAGATCCTGAATCGCCGGTGCGGTGCGGGCATCATCGAGATCGACCAGATTCGGGATATCGTTGCGCCAGAGGATATTCCCCGGATGGCAATCGCCGTGGGTCCGGATGGTACGGACATCGGCAAGTGAAGCGAACTTTCCCCGCACCCCCTGCAACAGATCGGCTGCCAACGCCAGATAGTTGGCCTTGTATTCCTCCGGTATAAACCGTTCGCCGATCAGCTCGACGCTGGCATCCCCGAAGATCTCAATATCAAGCTTGGGCCGATGCAAAAAGTGGCGAATCGAACCGATGCTATGGATACGTCCGAGCAGACGCCCCATAATCAACAGATTATCGAGATTGTCGAATTCCGGCGCATGCCCCCCCTGCCGCAGATAGAGAGCAAAGCGGTGCCCCTCATAGTGAAAGAGGCTGTCGCCCTTTGCATCTCTGAGTGGAGCCACCACCGGCAGTTCCTGTTCCACCAATTCAAAACAAAATTGATGTTCCTCCAGAATCTGTTCATCACTCCAGCGTCCCGGTCGGTAGAACTTGGCGATCAGCGGAACGCCCTCTTCGATCCCAATCTGATAAACGCGGTTTTCGTAACTGTTGAGCGTCAGAGTGCGACAGTCGCAAAGATAGCCACGACTTTCAATCGCATCCATAATAAACTCCGGGGTCAGTTTTTCAAACGGATGCGGGGTGTCACTCATATCGCTATCGACTCGCGGCAACAAAGGTGTTAGATCGAAGCAGTTTAATCCAGACCGCGAGAACAGGCAAGAACTCTTCCATAAAGCGCAAAAATGACTCTTTGCTATAGACGATTAAATTGCTGAAATAATAAGAAAACAATCAGACATCGGGTCAAAAATAACGCGATGTCGAATGAAAATGAAATCGATGCAGAGTAGCCTGAAAATACCAAAACAAAAAAACTTTTATCGAACAGCAAGGAGGCCGCCATGAAAACCGTTATCTTTATTTTTGCAGGACTTTTGCTCTGGACCATGATGCCGCTCGAAGCGATGGCTGACCAGAGGGGAGATCGCGACCGCCGATCGGCTGTTTACTGCGATCAGAACGAGCAGCCCCGATACGGAAAAAAACCGGCATTCAAAAAAGGCCATCGTCAGCATCGTCATCAACCTCATCAGCAAAGGAGGAGCTACCAAATCCCGAGGCCAGAGGCGAGATACATCATCGTCCCTCCCTTCAGAACTCACATCCCGGCAGCCAGACATATCGACAGTGCGACACCGGGAGTCTCTTTTTACTTCAGCTGGTAGCTGACATTTTGCACACCATCATCACTATTTATGGCTGTCGTCTCTAGACGACAGCCGTTTTTTATTCTATAAGAGAGGAGCAATTTACTTTTGGCTGGAGGAAAAGATGGCCGATGTGCCGGGCGTAAAAGTTTTACTGGTCGACGATGTCGAGTTTATCGTCGATGTTATGCGGGGATACCTGAAACGGACTCCGGTTGAAACAATTTCAGCCAGCAATGGCAAAGAGGCGCTCGATCAGGCGCTGTTGCATTGGCCGGACCTGATTATCATGGATGTTTCGATGCCAACGATGGGGGGAGAAGAGGCCTGTCGCACAATCAAGAGCCACCCGAAGCTCCAAAAGACCCCGGTTCTGCTGACGTACGACCCGAACCGCGATCCGTCTTCGGACGAGTTGATGAAGTGCGGCTGTGATGGCGTGATCGAAAAACCACTGGCACGTGAAAACTTTCTTACCATCACCCACCAGCGGCTGTTTCATCTCGACCGGCTGGAACGCCGGGCCCCCTGTCAGATGACGGTCGAATTCAGCATCGGCGGCGAGACCCGTCAGGGGCTCGGGGTCGACATCAGCCGAAACGGGCTGTACATCGAATTTCGCGAACCGATCAAAGAGAAGGCCAATGTCGATGTGACCTTTCTGCTGGCAACGATCTGCAATAAACCGGTTAGTGCCAAAGGGAGAATCATCTGGATCAACCAGGGACACCCGCGCCCCAATCTCGGCGTGGTTCAGGGGTTCGGAATTGAATTCCGGATTATCAGCGAAGAATCACGCGCTATCATCAACCGTTATCTGGAAGAGAATTGAGCAGAGCGCTGCAAATCCGGATCTTCCCGACCCGACTCCGGACCGCACTGCTCCTTTTTGCTCTTGTCGCTTTGCTCGGGGGTATGAAGATGTCTGGGACGATGGAACAACGACTCCTTTACTTTCCCGATCCGCACCTGGTCGCCACCCCTGCTGTTTACGATCTCGCCTATAAAGAGGTCGTCATCACCACCACCGACAATATTCAACTGCACGGCTGGTTTGTTCCGGGCGAAAAAGAGAAGCCGGTCGTGTTGTTTTTTCACGGCAATGCCGGCAATATTTCGCACCGACTCGACAACATCCGCCTGCTTCACAAAATCGGGCTCAACACCTTTATCTTCGATTATCGCGGCTTTGGCAAAAGCAGAGGGAGACCGAGCGAACAAGGGGTCAATGAGGATGCCATCGCAGCTTTAGGCTGGCTGAAGAGTCGCGGCTGGTCGGCAGAGAACACGATCTATTTCGGGCGTTCACTCGGTGCTGCTGTTGCCGTCAACCTTGCTGATCGATACGCACCGGCCGGGCTGATTCTGGAGACCCCCTTCACGTCGCTGCGCGATATGGGGCGACAGCACTATCCGCTGCTCACCCTGACTCTCGGCTGGATTCTACGCGACAATTTTAACAATCTGGAAAAAATAAGACGGATCAAGGCGCCGTTGCTGATTTTTCAGGGGGATCAGGACGCCATCGTTCCGGCGAAAATGGCGCGGGATCTGTTTGATGCGGCCAATCGACCTAAAACGTTCCACCTGATTCCAGGCGCGGGGCACAACGATACCTACGAAAAGGGGGGCGATGCGTATTGGCAGGCGTGGAGAAAATTTTGTTGTTTCACGACAGCATCCTGACTATTTTTCGGGCTTGCGCCTCAGGATCCTGAGCATACAGAATCGCACCAATACAGGCGACCTGCCGACAGCCAAGATCGAGCAGCTTTGGCAGCCGTTCCAGATTAACCCCCCCCAGCGCGAAAACAGGGGGCGTATCCCCCGCAGCAACGACCGCCTGAGCCAAAGCTTCTACCCCGACCGGCTCGCCGTACTTCAATTTGGACGCGGTCGCGTAGACCGGCCCGAAAGTGACAAAATCGGCGCCATCTTTGACCGCCTGACAAACCTCCTTGAGCCGATGCGTCGAGACCCCAATCAGCTTATCAGGGCCAAGACGGCGGCGGGTCTCTTTAATCGACAAGCTGTCGCCACCAAGATGCAGTCCGTCGGCATCAACCGCCAACGCAACCTCTATCTCCCGGTTGATCAGCAGCTGCGCGCCATATTTTCTGGTCAGTTCGCGCATCCGTTGAGCCAGCGGCAGCAGCTCCGCTGCCGGCAGATCCTTCTCCCGTAACTGGACGCACTGCACCCCGCCGCGCAGCGCTGCTTCAACCTGCGCAAACAGGTCTTGACCGACCGGCAGGTTCAACCGATCGGTGATCAGATAAAGTTTAAAATCGACAGGAGTCTGCACAAAAGGAGCCCAAAATCGTTAGCCGGCCGACGTATCGAGAAACGACGCGTCCCAATCTTTCCAGACCGGATCATAACCGAAGCGACGCAACACCTCAGCCATCTCGGCCGGTGAGCGATCGTCATCGATGGTAAACTGCTCTGTCCCTTCATCCAGATCAGTATACCCCCCCGGAGCGGTGCATGACCCGGCGCTCATCTGGGTAATACCGAGGGGGAGCAGATTATCGCGCATGGTGGCGCTTTCACGGGTCGACATCACCAGACCGGCGTCATGCATCAGCAGACGCATGGCGCAGATCAACTGCACAAGATGGGTGTCAGAGACCGGATAAGGGGGGGGGAAAACCCCTTGGGCCGGACGCATCCGCGGAAACGAAATACTGATCAGGCTGCGCCAGAACTGTTTGGAGAGGTAGCGCGCATGCAATCCGGTAAAAAATGCCTCGGTGCGAAAATTTCCGAGCCCCTGCAGAAAACCGATGCCGATCCGCCGCAAACCGGCGGCACCGCCCCGCGCCGGGGTTTCGAGGCGAAAATCGTAATCCCTTTTTTGACCGAACGGGTGCAGCTCTGAATAGAGCGCCCGATCGTAAGTCTCCTGATAAATGGTCAAGCCGTCCACTCCGGCATCGACCATCAGCTGATAACCGTCTGCGCTCATCGGGTAGACTTCTATGGAAATTGAACTGAACAGAGAACGGATTCGCCTGACGACGGCAGCCAGATACGCGTCGTCGACCTTTTTCGGCGCTTCACCCGTCACCAACAGGATATGTCTGAACCCCTGGTCGTACAGAATCCGCGCCTCCCGTTCAACCTCATCGAGTGTCAGCGTGCGGCGCGGCACTTTATTTGTCGCGTTGAAACCGCAGTATACGCAGCCGTTGGTGCACTCATTCGAGATATAGAGCGGCGCATAGAGGAGAATTGTTCGGCCGAAACGCTGCTGCGTAATTCGGTGGGCCTTCGCTGCCATCGCTTCAAGATAATGTTCGGCCGCCGGAGAGAGGAGCGCCTTGAACGCTTCGATGTCGGGACGCTCGACCGACAGAGCCCGCAGCACATCGCTTGAAGTTTTGGCTTCAATCTGCTGCAGCAGTTCGGCGGAATCGTAGCTGTTGATTTCGTTCATAAAAGTCATGCTGATTACTCTCTCACCACAAAAGAGGGCTTCTGAATTCCCCGATTACCCCCTCGAAAATGTCACCCTTTTCGCAACTGCAGAATCATTACGTTTCTCTTTTACCAACGAATTCAGCTGCGCAAAAAGCCGGTCAGCGGGCTCGAAGCTTCGGCAGTATCACGCTGTTCACCGAGTCCGGCCAGATAAGCCTCACGCCCGGCTTCGACCCCTTTTTTAAAGGCGGCCGCCATAGCGCCCGGATCCCGGGCCACAGCCAGAGCCGTGTTGACCAGCACCGCGTCGGCACCCATCTCCATCGCTTCGGCGGCGTGCGATGGTGCCCCGAGACCGGCATCAACCACCACCGGCACAATCGCCTGCTGAATAATAATGGCGATCTGTTCACGGGTCCGCACCCCTTTGTTGGTGCCGATCGGGGCACCAAGCGGCATCACCGTCACCGTCCCCGCTTCTTGCAGATGCTTGGCCAGAACCGGATCGGCATTGATATACGGCAGAACGTTAAACCCCTCCTTGACCAGAATCTCGGCCGCTTTGAGGGTCTCGATCGGATCGGGGAGGAGATAATAGGGGTCGGGAGTCACTTCAAGTTTGATCCACGGTTCGCAGCCGGCGGCACGGGCGAGACGGGCGAGACGGACCGCCTCTTCGGCGTTGCGGGCGCCGCTGGTATTCGGGAGGAGCAGATAACGATTCCGGTCGATATGCGACAGCATGTCGTCGTCGGGATTATCGATATCGACCCGCCGCAGAGCCACGGTAACAATATCGCTGCCGGACTGCTCCATGGCTGCAACCATCGCCGCATGACTCGAAAATTTTCCGGTGCCGACCATCAAGCGGGAATTAAAGCTGCGCCCGGCAATTATCAGTTGATCTGACATAATGTCTCTTCCTTTTATGTACAATAAAGTTAACCACCACCGACGAACTGCACGACTTCAAGCGAGTCGCCATCGTTAAGCGTAGTTGTGGCAAACGTTTCACGCTCGAGAATCAGATGATTGCACTCGACGGCAACACAATCAGCATTGAGCTGCATCTGTTGCAGCAGTTGCGCCAGATCGGTTCCGGCTTTTAGCTCCCGGGGCTCGCCATTCACGGTTAGTGTCATAGTTGCCATTACGGTTCCTCTCCGAGCAAAAGTCGCAACACAGCATTCGCCTGATGATGAGCAGCAACGCCGACGCGGGGAGCCATCAGGCCGTTCCCCGCTGCTGCGGCCGACTCGCCATCGCCGCAGATGTAAAAATTTTTTCCGCCGCGTCGGGTGATAACGGAATTGGCCCGTTCATAACCGGCCATTCCTGAACCGGCAACGAGCGGTCTATCCGGAAAATGTTTGCGAAACGCCCCGACCAGAAGCGCTTTTTGATCCGGAGCATCAAACGCCTCGACCAGAATATCGACCGGTGCGAAGACCTGAGGGATATTGTCACGGTCAAGTCGACCATGAAACAGGGCCGTCTGCACATTCGGATTGATCCGCGCCAGATTCGCTTTTAAGGCGTCGACTTTCGGCATGCCGATCTGATCGATAAAATATTGCTGCCGATTCAGGTTCGACGGTTCAACCACATCGAAATCGGCCAGCACCAGACGACCGATTCCACTGCGGGCCAGGGCGACGGCAATTGCCGAACCGAGACCGCCGACGCCGGCGATTCCGATTGTCGCACCATGAACCGCCTCATAAACGCCGGGAGTGGAACGCGCCATCAGCTGCGCTTCCAGCTCGGCAGCCTCGGGGATCTCCCCGCGACGAATCAAAACAACCCGATCGCCAGCCGTCATTTTTGCGTCCCCCTTTGCGGGGAAGCCGTTCAGAATCAGAATATCAGCTTCAGGCTTGAATCGATCACGAATGGTCCCTAGCGTCTCATCTGATTGTATGGAGACGGTACGTTCGTTAAGATGAATCTGCATCAAAACCCCACGTCACAAAATAAAAAAGGACCGCAACAGGCGGCCCGAATTTCGGAACTTTGCCGTAGCCGCTTCCCTACGCCGGTATCATCCGGATCAGGTTCAAAGGGTCGTTCCGTACATGAACCGGAACTCTCAGTAGTCTACTCCCCCAGGGCGTATAAATTGTCTGTAAAGACTATCAGCAGCCTTCGTTTCAAGTCAACTGAATTTCCCTGAATTTCATGGCGTTATCAGCGCTATTCGGCTATAATCTCCAACCGTAGAAATTTCAGCCGAAGGAGCAGTGTTGTTCATGAACATTTCAGAGCGTTATCGCAGTCTGGTCGAAGACATCAACGCCTTTATAACCTCGCAGCAGCAGTTGAGCGAGACCGATGCAGATCCGGCCCGCAAGCGGGCATTGAAGTCTGTCGCCAAAGGGTATCGGGTTATTGATGAACTGCGTGAAAGTGTCGGCGAGATTCCGCGCATTCGCCTTGAAGAAGAATTGACCCCGGTATTAATGAAAGCCCACAACGCCCTCGATCAGGGGCGGCTTGAATATATCGACACCGAAGAAGATGATCTCGCCGATAGTGTCTGGGAATTGCAGCAGACCATTTACAGGTTGCTGAACGCCTTATAGACAATTTTTTGTAACTATTCAGCAGCAGCGAAAAGGCTGTCATTCCCGAGGGTGTAATCAA
>JACUTX010000077.1 GCA_014859615.1 Desulfuromonadales bacterium
GATCGGCCTGGTGGTGGCGATCCGTGCCCTCCTTTCTCCTCTCTCTGAAACACTCTTTTTGACCTGGCAGGTCCCCGCCGGACATTTTGTTCTGACTCTCGACAGCCTGTCGGCATTTTTTCTGTTGCCGATCTTTCTGCTGACAACGCTCTGTGCACTCTACGGCATCGGCTACCTGAACGGGGGAGAGCCCCTTCGCAAAACCGCAATGAGCTGGGTGTTTTTCAATCTGTTGTCAGCCTCGATGGTGCTGGTGGTGACCGCTGCCAACGCTCTGCTCTTTCTGATGAGCTGGGAGATCATGTCTCTTTCCTCTTTTTTTCTGGTTGCGTTTGACCATGAAAATGCGCAAGTGCGCCGGGCGAGCTGGCTTTATCTTTTATCGACGCATCTCGGTGTGGTTTTTTTGTTCGCTCTCTTTCTTTTGGCGACAACCTGGTCGGGGGGGAGCGATTTCAGCTCTTTTGCCTCTCTGGCTGATCTTGGGGCGAGAGATGCGGCGCTATTATTCATTTTTGCCCTGATCGGCTTCGGTTCCAAGGCCGGTCTTTTTCCGCTGCACGTCTGGCTGCCGGATGCTCACGCGGCGGCTCCAAGTCACGTCTCGGCGCTGATGTCGGGGGTGATGATCAAGACCGGGATCTACGGTATTCTGCGCATCGTGACATTTTTACCCCCCGCTCCGGCCTGGTGGGGGTGGTTAATCGCCGGACTCGGGATAATCGGTGCGCTTTACGGTATCGCGTTGGCCGCTCTGCAACGGGACATCAAACGCTGCCTCGCTTATTCAACCATTGAGAATGTCGGGATCATTCTGCTCGGCCTCGGTTTCGGGATGGTCGCCCAGGCGCAGGGGCACCCGAGTATCGCTTTGCTCGCCTATGCCGGGGGGCTGCTGCATATCTGGAATCATGCCCTGTTTAAAGGGTTGATGTTTTTCGGTGCCGGCAGTCTGCTCCACGCCACCGGAACCCGCGATATGAATCGGATGGGGGGACTGCTCAAACGGATGCCGCTGGCCGGATTACTCTGGATCGGCGGGAGTCTGGCGATCAGCGCCTTGCCCCCCTTAAATGGTCTGATCAGCGAATGGCTGATCTATCTCAGCCTGTTGCAGGCTGGCTCTCTGGGCGAGGTTACGGCGCTTCCGGCGCTGCTGTTGATCGGACTGCTCAGTCTGGTCGGCGCTCTGGCTCTGGTGACCTTTTCCCGACTGATCGGGATCGCCCTCCTTGGCGAGCCACGTGATCGTTGCGCTGAACAGGCCCATGAAGCGTCGCCTTTAATGCTGCTGCCGATGGCGCTGCTGTTGACCGTCTGTCTCGCCATCGGGCTGTTCCCCGGCGAGACAGTCCGGTTGCTGTCGACCCCTTTGGCGCTGCTTTTGCGTCAGCCCGAAACGGTTCTGCTCCCGGCGCCGTTAACCGGCTTCGGACTTAGCGCAGGGGTACTGCTGCTCTCTCTTCTGTTTGGATTTCTGTTGCTGCGTCTGCTGCGCCGAGCCCGAACCGGGACCGAATCATCGACCTGGGGGTGTGGATTCAGATTCCCGACGTCACGTATGTCTTACACCGGTGAAGCCTATTCTGAAATCACTTTTCGACAAGTACTGCCGAAAGCTTTACACCCGACGGTCACAGGCGGGGTTGTCACCGGGCTGTTTCCAGAAAAAGTCTGTTTGCAGCAGATTTCACTCGATCCTGTTTTAACCCGGCAGTGGTTGCCGCTGTTTGTTTCGATTGCCGATCGTTGTCAGCGGCTGCGCTGGCTGCAACAGGGGCAATTGCCGTTTTACCTGATCTATATTTTCATCATCAGTGCGGTGCTGATGGTCTGGAGTCTCTGGGCCGGGGGAGAAGGGGGATGAAATGCTCTGGTTTCTAATCGGTCTGGTATTGATCTCTGTGTCGGGACTCCCCGGTCTTTTTCTGCGTCGTGACGGCACCGGCGGTGAGCGGCTGGCGTCTCTTTTGACCTTGGCCGGAGCTCTTTTTGGCCTGCTCGGTGTGACGGCAGCGCTGACTGCCGGCAGCGCACTCTCTCTCAACCTCCCCTGGTCTCTCCCCGGCGAATTTCTGGCGCTGCGTCTCGACCCAATCTCAGTGATCTTTTTGTTGCCACTCTTTTTAGTGACGGTCTGCGGGGCGATCTACGGGCTCGGTTACTGGCCACAGAGACAACACCCTGCCAGCGGTCGCAAGCTGCGTCTGTTTTACGGTTTGATCAGCGGTGCGATGATGCTGCTGCTGGCGGCGCGCAGCGGTCTCCTCTTTCTCCTCGCCTGGGAGGCGATGGCGCTCTGCGGTTATTTTCTGATCACCACCGACGAGCGCACGGCCCAGGTGCGTCGCGCCGGTTACATCTATCTGATTGCGACGCACTGTGGAACCCTGGCGCTGTTCGGCCTGTTTACCCTGCTCGATTTTCACTCCGGATCGCTCCTCTTCCCGGCGGCGGCAACTCTGGCTGCGGCCGGGAGCAGCACGATGTTTCTCCTCGGCCTGTTCGGATTCGGGATGAAAGCCGGTCTGATGCCCCTGCATATCTGGCTCCCCGGCGCGCACGCCGCCGCCCCCAGTCACGCTTCGGCGCTCCTCTCCGGAATCATGATCAAAATGGGGATCTACGGTCTGGTGCGACTCACCTCTTTTTTTGCGGAAATCCCACCGTGGTGGGGGTGGACCCTGCTGCTGCTCGGCGCCGTTTCGGGGATATTGGGGGTGGCGCTTGCAATTGCCCAGCACGATATCAAGCGACTCCTCGCCTACCACAGCGTCGAGAATATCGGCATCATTACCATCGGTTTGGGGTTGGCGCTTCTTGGCCGCAGTTACGACCAGCCGACCCTGACCCTTCTCGGCCTCTCAGGAGCTTTGCTGCATGTTGTCAATCACGGGCTGTTCAAACCACTGCTGTTTCTGACTGCCGGATCGGTCATCCATACCGTCGGCAGTCGCGAAATCGATCATTTTGGCGGACTGCTCAAACGTCAGCGCTGGACCGGTCTCTTTTTTCTTGGCGGGGCCGTGGCGATCTGCGGTCTCCCGCCGTTTAACGGTTTTGTCAGCGAGTGGCTGATCTATCTCGGCGTCTTTGCGGTTGTGCAATATCCAGGTTCGCAGCTCTCTCTCTCCCTGCTGGCGGCTCCGGCGCTGGCTCTGATCGGCGGCCTGGCTCTCGCCTGCTTTGTCAAGGTGTTCGGTGTCACTTTTCTCGGCGAAGCACGCAGCCCGGCGGCAGCACAGGCGCATGAAGCCCCGCCCAGTATGCTCTGGCCGATGGGGCTACTGCTGTTCGCCTCTGCCTGGATCGGCCTGTTCCCGATGAGCTTTCGTGCGCTGCTGGAGAGTGCCGCCAAAGCCTGGGGAGGGCCGATTCCCCCCCGGCTGACCGAGAGTATGGCCCCATTGGGTGCGATCAGCGTTGCCGGCTGGCTCCTGCTCATCTTGCTGTCACTGATCGGCTGGTTGTTATGGCGCCGGAGTCAGAACGCACCGCGCGCGCTCGGTACCTGGGGGTGTGGTTATCAATTTCCGGCGTGCAGCATGCAGTACACCGCCAGCTCCTTTGCCGACAGTCTGGTCCGGCTGTTCCGTTTCGGTCTCTGGAGCAGACGACAGGGGGGGAACCTGACCGCTCTTCTCCCGGCCAGGGGAGAATTTTCGAGTCATACCCCGGATCTGATTCTTGACCGGACTCTCATCCCGGCCTTCGCCTCGATCGCCTGGTTGTTTCGCTGGCTTTCGCGCCTGTTTCAAAATGGTGTCGTGGCGATCTACCTGCTCTACGTCGCCCTGACTCTGATTACTCTTTTGACCCTGCTAGCCCGCTGAAAGGAAACGTGTCGATGATCGGCCGGATTACATTACAACTTGCTCTGCTTCTCATTTTCGCTCCGCTCCCTCTCGGAGTGATCAACAAAACCAAGGCGCTCTTTGCCGGACGGGTCGGCCCGCCGCTATTGCAGCCTTATTATGATCTGGCTCGCCTCTGGCGCAAAGGGTTCGTCATCAGCCGGACCACCACCTGGGTCTTTCTGGCCGGGCCGGTCGTCGGACTGGTCGTACCGCTGCTCGCTGCGTTACTGCTCCCGTTCGGCGGGCTGACGGCGCCGATCTCCTTTACCGGCGACCTGATTCTGTTTGTTTATCTGTTTGGCCTCTCCCGCTTCTTTACCGCTGCGGCCGCCCTCGATACCGGTTCCAGTTTTGAAGGGATGGGAGCTGCACGTGAAGTGACCTTCTCCTGTCTGGCAGAACCGACGCTGCTCTTCTCTTTGCTGGTCCTCGCCTCTGGTGCCAAGAGCCTGAACCTCGGGGCGCTGTTCGGTCCGCAGCTTGCCGGTCAGTGGCAGAACGGGAACAGTGCCTCCCTCGGGCTGATTTTCGTCGCTCTCTTTGTTGTGCTGCTGGTTGAAAATTCGCGTATCCCGTTTGACGATCCGAATACGCACCTGGAGTTGACCATGGTTCACGAGGTCATGGTCCTCGATCATAGTGGTCCGGCCCTCGGCATGATCCTTTATGGTGCGGCGATGAAGCTGATGGTTCTCTCGGCGATGCTGGTGCGGATAGCGGTGCCGGCACAGACCGGATCCCTTCTTTTTGATCTGCTGATTTTTCTGGCGGGACTGCTGATGCTGGCCGTATTGATCGGCATAGTCGAATCGACCATGGCCCGTCTGCAGCTCCCCCGGATTCCACAGGTGCTGGTCGGGACGACACTGCTGTCGATCTTTGCCTTGATTCTGGTGTTGCGTTAGGAGATAAAAAATGGCCAACCTGCTCCTGCTTATCGTCATTCTGATTAATTTTTATACCCTCGGCAGCGCCCGGCTGGTCGCCTGTATCCGGGGGGTTGCTCTCCAGGGGGCGTTGCTGGCGCTGCTGCCGCTCGCGACGCACGGCCCGACGGGACACGCTCTGTTTCTCGGGGCCGGAGCCTTGCTGTTAAAGGGGATTTTTATTCCGCTGCTGTTGTTGCGAACTATTCGTCAGGTGCGGATCCGCCGCGAGGTTGAACCGTTTATCGGTTTTGTTCCGACTCTGATCCTCGGTTTTCTGGTCACCGCCGGAGCTTTTATCTTTGCCGATTTTTTGCCCCTCGCTTATGAACACCATGAAGGGCTCTATGTTCCGACCTCCCTGGCCACCATGTTCAGCGGTTTTCTGATCCTGATTACACGCCGCAAGGCGATTACCCAGGTGCTCGGTTACCTGATGCTGGAAAATGGGATCTTTATTTTCGGCATCCTCCTCTCGGCGGCGATACCGTTAATGGTCGAAGCCGGGATCCTGCTCGACCTGCTGGTCGGGGTCTTTGTAATGGGGATCATCCTCAACCAGATCAATCGTGAATTTTCGAGCCTCAACACTGATCGCCTGACGGCGCTGAAGGAATAGGCCATGTTGCTACTTCTTATTCTCATGCCACTCGGGGTGGCCGGGCTCTCTCTTCTTCTCCCCTGGTATCAGACCCGCTCCTGGCTCTTGCCGCTCGGCGGCGGACTGCATCTGCTGCTAGTCTCTGTCATCATCACCGGCTCAGGGTCGATAACCGGTCTCTGGATCGGCCTCGACCCCCTCTCCAGACTGGTTCTGGTTGTCACCAGCCTGCTCTTTTTCGGCTGCTCTATTTATGCTGTCGGCTATCTCAACCTGCGCCGTGATCGGGGGAATCTCGTTATCGTCCCGTGTCTTCTGGTCTTTTTGTCGGCCATGACGCTCGCGATTGTGGCCCGTCATCTCGGTCTGATCTGGATGGCGGTCGAGGCGACCACGATCAGCAGTGCGCCGCTGATTTACTACAATCGCAACCGCCTGTCGATCGAGGCGACCTGGAAATACCTCCTCCTCTGCTCCGTCGGAATCGCTCTGGCGATGCTCGGGCTCCTCTTTATTGCCTATGCTGCTCTCGTCGGAGGAACGATGCCGGTCAGCCTGCAATTCGATACCCTGCTCAGCGGCGCAGCGACCTTGTCGTCTCCCTGGCTGCATGCCGGTTTTGTCTTTTTACTGGTCGGTTTCGGCACCAAGATGGGGCTGGCACCTCTGCACTCCTGGAAGCCGGATGCCTATGGTGAAGCCCCCGGCATGGTCGGCGCCCTTCTGGCAGGAGGGCTCACCACGGTCGCTTTTCTCGCTATTCTGCGGGCAATGCAATTGATGATCGCTGCCGGTGATGGTGCCATGGCGCGTCAGGCACTGCTCGGTATGGGGCTTTTCTCCCTGCTGGTGGCGGCTATTTTCATGGTCCGGCAGACAGATATCAAGCGGATGCTCGCCTATTCTTCAGTCGAACATATGGGGATTCTGGCGATCGGGGTCGGTATCGGTGGGGTGGCGACCTTTGGCGCCATGCTCCATCTGGTCAACAACGCCCTGACCAAAGGGTGTCTGTTCCTTTCCGCCGGAAATATTCACCGCGCCTACGGGAGTAAAAAAATTTCGCATGTGCAGGGGGCAGTCGCGACGCTGCCGATCTCCGGCGGCCTGTTTCTGGCCGGCTTTTTCGCGATTACCGGATCCCCACCTTTCGGTCTCTTTATCAGTGAATTCACTATTTTGCGCGGAATTTTCGCAAACGGCCAGTTGTGGGTCGGGCTTCTGATGCTGCTGCTTCTGGGGGTGGTCTTTATCGGCATGGGGGGGACGGTTCTGAGTGCAACCCAGGGGGAGAAGGTGAAGCTTGAGACCGGCTTCAAGGATAGTTTTCTGCTCGTCGCCGCACCGCTCGTCTTTTTACTGATGGTTCTGATCCTCGGCGTCTATCTGCCGGAACCGCTGCAAAAAGCGCTGCATGAAGCCGCTGCTCTGCTGGAGGTGCAGCCATGAATCGTTCAAAAATTTATCGTTTCCGCCACGGCCTTGCCGTCCCTCTGGCTGAGTTGGCGCTTCTCGATTTTACGCAATTCAGAGAAACGCTGTTGGATGAAGTGGCGTCCGGCGCCCGGGTTGTCGCTTATTTCGGTCTCCCGGTCGATCGAGAGGTCGAACTTTATAGCATTTTCGCGCATGATTGGACGAGTGAACTCGCGCTGATCCGGACCCGGGTCTGCGGATCGTTCCCCTCTCTGACGCCGGAATGTCCGCAGCTGCATCTGTTCGAGCGGGAGCTGGCTGAGCAGTTCGGTCTTCGTCCCGAAGGGCATCCCTGGTTGAAGCCGGTCCGGTTTCACCGGGCATGGATCGATGCAGCCGATATCTGGGGACGTCCCGCAGGGGAGCAGCCAATTCCCGGTGATATGGAATTTTACCGGGTCGAAGGGGAAGAGGTTCATGAAGTCGCGGTCGGACCGGTGCACGCCGGTGTGATTGAACCGGGGCATTTTCGTTTTCAGTGTCACGGCGAACAGGTGATGCATCTGGAGATCTCCCTCGGTTATCAGCACCGCGGGATCGAACAGCTGTTGACTGGCGGTCCGCATCCGTCCAGCGTCTACCAGATGGAGGCCGCCGCCGGGGATACTACCGTCGGCCATACGACCGTCTACGCGCAACTGCTGGAGAGTCTCGCGAACTGCAAGGTACCGTTGCGGGCGCAGGCTCTTCGCGCCATCGCCCTGGAACTGGAACGGCTCGCCAATCATGTCGGTGATATTGGTGCTCTGGCCGGTGATGTCGGTTTTCTGCCGACCGCCTCCTTCTGTGGTCGGTTGCGCGGTGATTATCTGAATCTGACGGCAGAACTCTGCGGCAGTCGTTTCGGTCGCGGACTGATTCGACCGGGTGGAGTCGGTTTCGATCTGGATGGGACGTTGCCACTCCCATTTCTCGAACGGCTCAAGCAGCTCGAAGAGAATACACGCGGGGCGATTGAGCTCTGTTTCGATTCCCCTTCCGTCCTCGGTCGTTTTGAAGGGACCGGGTTGGTTAAGGCCGATGCCGCCGAGGCTCTCGGTCTAGTCGGCGTGGCCGCGCGCGCTTGCGGTCTGGTGCGCGATGTTCGGCTGCATCACCCGTTTGGTGGCCTGTGTGATCGCTTCGACACGCCGATTATTGAGTTTGATGGCGATGTTTTTGCCCGCAGTAATGTGCGGCGGCGGGAGATTTACGCCAGTTTTGAACTGCTCCACCAACTGTTCAAGAATCTCCCCGAAGGGGAAATTCGCCTGCCGCTCGGTCCGCTGGCAGCCGAGAGCCTGGCCGTTTCGCTCTCTGAAGGGTGGCGCGGCGAAGTGGTGCATACGGCGATTACCGATGCCCAAGGACGAATCGCCCGCTATAAAATTATTGACCCCTCTTTCCACAACTGGAGCGGTCTGGCCCTGTCGCTGCGGGGGGGGCAGATTTCGGACTTTCCGCTCTGCAACAAGAGTTTCAATCTCTCCTACTGCGGCGTTGACCTCTAAGGAGCCTTTATTATGCTGACCATTATTCGTGAACGTCTGCGGCAGAAACACCGCACCACAAAATACCCCAAGATTGAGCCGGTTCTCCCCCCCCGCTTCCGGGGGCTGCCGCAGATCAGTGCAACGCTTTCAGCGCCAGAGCTGGCAGCGGCTGTCGCCAGCTGTCCGTTTGCGGCACTGAGTGACCGGGAGAAAAAGCTGCAGATCGATCTTGGCCGCTGTCTCTTCTGCGCCGACTGCCCGGCGAGCACCGAATATGGCGCTCTGACCTTCAGCAACGATTACCGCCTGGCGACGAACCGGCGAAACGAGCTGTTGCAAGAAGATGAGATCTACCTGCTGGCCGAGAAACTCGATAAAAAGATGCTCAAACTCTTCGGTCGCTCGCTGAAACTGCGTCAGATCTCCGCCGGTGGTTGCAACGCTTGTGAGGCTGATATCAATGTTCTCGGGACACTGGTCTTTGACCTTGGCCGCTTCGGCATTCAGTTCGTCGCCTCACCGCGCCACGCCGACGGTATTCTGCTCACCGGTCCGGTGACGAAGAATATGCACGCCGCCCTGCTCGACACTTATGCCGCTATCCCGGCACCGAAACTGGTGATAGCCTCCGGTGCCTGCGCGATCAGCGGCGGCCCCTTTTCCGGGAGCCCCGAGGTTCACAACGGCATCGGGGATCTGTTCCCGGTCGATCTCTACATCCCCGGCTGCCCGCCGCACCCTTACACCATACTCGACGGGCTGTTGCGGCTGCTCGGGAAGATTTAGTCTGTAAACAATGGAGACCTTATGCACCTTGATGAAGACTTGATCCAGCAACTCCGCCGTGTTCTCACCTCGGTAGAGCAGATTTTGCCCCGACCTGTTCCGGCCATCGACTGGAGCAGCTGTTTTGCCGCCAACTGGCGGTGTCACTCCCTGACCGGATATCTCGAACCGATGCCGCACGCTGACCCGATTCAGATGCAGGAGCTCCTCGGCATTGAACAACAAAAACAGCTGCTCGACGAAAATACCCGACAGTTTCTCAAAGGATACCCGGCCAATAACGTTTTGTTATGGGGCTCACGCGGCACCGGGAAATCCTCGGTGGTTCGCGCCTTGTTAAACCGTTACGCCGATCAGGGGCTGCGGATTATTCAGGTCGATAAAGACGACCTCGCCTCACTCCCGGATATCTTTACACAGATCGCCACCGATCCGCACCGCTTCATTATCTTTTGCGACGACCTCTCGTTCGAGACCGGTGAGAAGAGCTACAAAATACTGAAAAGCGCTCTCGACGGTTCGGTCTACGCCGCCCCCGCCAATGTCGTGATTTATGTCACCTCGAATCGTCGATATCTGTTGCCCGAATATGAGACAGACAACCTCGGGGCCAAGATGGTGAATAACGAGGTTCATTACGGGGAAGGGATCGAGGAGAAGAGCGCCCTCTCCGACCGGTTCGGGCTCTGGATCGCCTTTCACATCTTCTCGCAGGAGCAGTACCTGATCGTGGTGCGCCAGTGCATTGATAATCTGGCTGGCGAGAGCGGACTCAAACTCCCCTGGGATCGCGCAAGCGAACAAGCCGCGATCGCCTGGTCGCACGAAAAAAGCAAACGCTGCGGACGGACCGCCTTTCAGTTCGCCAAGTACTGGGTCGGCCGCGCCATGCTGGCGGCGGAATAAACCGGATCGCCACCGAGATCATTAATCATGCGGCTGCGAGCAGCCAAACTTTATTCAAGCCTAACTCCTGAACACCACACCGCTACACTCAAGATTACAAGGGGTTTTGATTGACCTTGTCGGTTGAATTAAAGTAAG
>JACUTX010000376.1 GCA_014859615.1 Desulfuromonadales bacterium
TCTTGGCGGCAAAGCAGTGATAATCGACGGCACAACGGGATAATTGCTCGATCAGTCGATTGTCCGGATTTTTATGGAGCGACGCGCGGACCAGCGGATCGAGTTTACGATCATCAAAATGGTCCGGCTGCCATTGCAGATTGCGATCAACCTGCACCGCCGCAGCGTAGAACCGCTCCTCCTCCACACACCAGGCGACGGCGGTGTACGACCAGAGCGGTAACTGCACCTTCTTCTTCCGGTAATCGGCTGCCGGGAGCAGGGTCCGGGTAAAACCGGGGGTTAAAAAGGCCGAGACCGCCTGAATCCGTCCACCGCCCCAGCTGCGCGGCAGAGTATCGCGCGTCACCAGCTGACCGCTCTTGCGATCAAAACCGAGCGGCGGCGTATCGGTCACCGTAAAGAGACGGCTCCCCTCGGGGAGCGGCATCATCTCGTCGCCCCTGGGACGACGTGCCGTCATACCGTTCATCCCGGCGACCAGCAGATCGGGATGTTCAAAGACTTCCCCTTTTTCATCGGCGACAACGGCCAGAAATGTTTTTTTGTTCTTCATCGTTGGGATCTCACATAAACAAAAAAAGGATCAAATATTCGTTCGTTAAGGGGGGAAGATAACACAAGCGCGACAGAGGCGGCAATTGCGCTTTTAAATCGGCACCGCATCGGCTATTGTGAGCGGATGCGTACCGTACTGACAACCTTGCACAGCAAATTCATCCACGCTAGTCTCGCCCTCCCTTATCTCGCCGCCTGGTGTGGCGCTGACTGTGGGCAAATCGACATCCTGGAGTTTACCGATCACGAGCCTAAGGAGAGCATCGCGGCCCTTCTGCTGGCTGACCAACCGGATGTGATCGCCTTTTCCGTCTACATCTGGAATCGGCAGAAGACTCTGGCTCTGGTCGATCTACTGCACACCATCCGCCCCGATCTCCGCATTGTTCTGGGTGGACCCGAGGTTTCATTTGACGATGAAGAGCTGTTTGCATCCCACCCTGGCCTGTCTGCGCTGATCCATGGTGAAGGTGAAATCCCACTACAGGGGCTGCTCCAGGCATGGTTGCAGAAAGAGACGCCGGACAAGGTTACCCGCCTCTCCTGGCGCAATGGCGAGAGAATCGAAACCGGGCCGCAAGGATCGACCCTGACAGAGCTCGACCTGATCCCCTCCCCGTTCAAACTCGGTCTGGCCGATCTCTCCCGCGGCTTCAGCTATTATGAATCGAGCCGCGGTTGTCCCTATAACTGCAGTTTTTGCATGAGTGCACTCGACAGCTCAGTCCGTACTTTCAGCCTCGAACGGATCTTCGACGACCTCACCTATCTGATGGATCGTAAAATCCCGAAAATAAAACTGGTCGACCGGACCTTCAACTACGATCCGAAACGCGCCCGACAGATCTTTGCCTATATTCTCGAACATAACAAGGGGAGCCATTTTCATTTCGAGATCGGCGCCCATCTGCTCGATGAAGCGACCATCAGTCTGCTCGAACAGGTCCCGGCCGGAATGTTTCAATTTGAGATTGGCGTCCAGTCGACCCTTCCGCAGACCCTTGCGGCGATCGACCGGAAGGTCTCAACCGACAAGGTGCTGGAGAATGTCGCGGCTCTGATGAGCCGAACAGATGTCGATATTCACCTCGATCTCATTGCCGGACTCCCGGGGGAATCGTACCCGGACTTCCTGCACTCCATCGACACCG
>JACUTX010000377.1 GCA_014859615.1 Desulfuromonadales bacterium
GGAGAATGAAAAATGTCCAATAAATCCGTACCCTACGAAGATGATCTCCAAGCATGGCTGCAAGACCCACAGAACGCGGCGGGATACTTGGCAGCGATCCTTGAGGACGAGGACGCCGAGGCTCTTCTCCTAGCGCTGCGTGATGTTGCCAAGGCACAGGGCGGCATGGCCGCAGTTGCCGAGCGCGCCCACATTCGCCGGGAGACGATCTATAAAATGTTATCCGACAAGGCGAACCCCTCATTTAAGGGAGTTGCCAGCATCTTGCACGGCATGGGGTTGAAGCTGAGCGTCACGCCGGAACAACCGGCAGCGTGATTAAGTGCCCTAATTTACCCCAGAACTCCTCACCCCGAACGGCAGATCGTAGGTTGCTGCCCGGCAGATTCATCGCGAAACGCAACATTGACGACGACCGTCATTCCGGTGATGGCCGGTTGCCATCTTAAAAACATGTAAGGTGTCCCTGGATTCTCATTAACTACTTACAGTGTGCGCAGACTTGCGGCAGTCCGATCTCCAGATTGAAATGTGTCGCAATCACCCGCGGGGTCAGTTCCCGGGTATGCTGGCGCACCAGATCGATGATGCCGTAGTCGGCCAAGGTATGCAGGGTGCGTGACAGGTTGCTTTTTTTGCGGCCGGTCAGTTCTTCCAGTTCACGAATCGACTTCGGCTTCTGCTCCGCAATAATATGCAGCATCAACCGGTTATCGTCATTCAGTACCTGCGCGAACGATTGCAGCGACTCAAACCAGATTTTCGGCTCATCCTTGCCGGGTTTATATTCACCCCGAGCAATGGCGATCGTTTTTTGCTTGAATTCCTCACGGGACATAATCCCAACTTTTATACTCTTGTGCATCATGATCTGCCTCCTTGCGTGACACGCTCTACCTCTGCCCAGAAATCTTCCATCAATTGGGCAGCTGAGAAAACTTTTTGCGTTTTGGAGACGGGCAACCGTGGGCATTATCGAAACCGACCACCCTGCTGTTATTCCGGTCATGTAATGTCAGTGAATAGGCCAAACCATGCGGACGATGTGTCGTCGCCTCAACGGGACGAACCTCGAACTTGACCCAGTAACCCTTATCGAGCCGGTAAGTCATGCCATCCAGATCCAGCAATGTTTCGAGACCAATTTCTATGGTCATAGCTTCCGCGTTAACCTTTCTCTGAAGTTATCACCAGATGATAACCAAGACAAGGGATAATTAACATCAAAAATGCACGGGGGGAATTAGAAGAGTTGCCCTACAAGACCAACACCCTCCTCAACCCCTCATCCAAAGCCGTTATATCCGCCTCAGTCAGCATCCCCGCCATTTCAATCATGCGAGTCTTATCAACCGCCCAAATCTGGTCGCTAACGGCGACCACACTCTTTCCCAGACAGGTCACCGGGATTGCACACTCGTAGAGCTCACGCTCTCTCCGATCAATCTCTTCCTCCAGAATGCGGGCGATGACCTTGCTACGTTTCCCAGCCGGCAAGACCGCCTTCATTCTAGCTGCGAGGTTATCCGGCACCGTTATCAGTATTCTTTGCATAACGACTCCTTTTGTCGGCTTCGTATTACAGATATACTGATTTACTGTCTGATTGTTGTTGATAACTCAATTTTTTTCAGGAGGTTTGACAGCGCGCAAGCGACGAAAAATCTCTCAGGAGCAGCTCGCCTTTGACAGCGGACTTGACC
>JACUTX010000378.1 GCA_014859615.1 Desulfuromonadales bacterium
GATATCAACTATGCGGCCATCCATTCCACCGAACTCGACGTGATTGAAGCGGCGGCGAGTGAGGAGGAGCGTGAGGCGAGGGAACTCCCCTGGGAAAGTTTTATCTGTGCGCTGACCGACGGGCAGCTCGATCCGGACGGAGACGAGTTCGCAGTGCAGAGTCTTGATCCTGCGCTGCTGGCCAATCTGATGAACCAGCAGCAGATCGCTTCGGTTGCAGAGCAGGCCAGGGTGAAACCGGGTGCTCCCCCCGCCGAAAGTTATGATCGCACTATTACCTCGTTTTTTAAGCAGCTCGATCGCGAAGATATCGATGCGGTTGCACGGGCAGAGTCGTTGCGCAAGATGAGTCTGTTTATCGATCGCCTCAATCCCGAATTGCGGCGGCAGCTCCTCAGCAGCACCTTTGCCACCCTGGGGAATCATGCCGGTATGGCTGAATCAGTGGTGAGCGGGCTGTCGAGCGAGACCTTGATGGATATTATCGAAGATGTCTCAAACGATACGATTGAGATCCCGCCCGGGCTGTTCAATCTGGTCTCGCATCTGGCCCGTACCGCGACCAGGGGAGATGGTCCGTCCCGGGTGATTAAAAAGCATGCTGGCGTCTCCGATGAACTGCTTGAAGATCGCATCCGTACGATCTTTCGATCGGCCGGAACGCCGGGTGATTTTATCCCCGAGGCTTACCAGTCCCTGCTTCAGGATGTTTTAAATACACCGAAACTAGATGTTTTGCCGCAGGAGACAATCGAGGAAATAACGGCCGGGCTGACCGGTCACAGCATCGAAACCTCGATCATGGAAGTGGTTCTGGAGGTAATTGATGCGGAACCGATGTCGGAGAAGGCTGAACTTCTGACCCTCAATCTGACCGATCTGGTTCACTACTTTGTTGAGGTCGGTGATTTTGCCTCGCTGGTTACCGTTTATGATCGACTGCAGCGGCACCGACTGGAGTCTGAAGCCTTTTCGATCCCGATTGCCGAGCAGACTCTTCTTCTTTTCACGCAGGAGGAGTTTGTGACGACTGTTCTGAACGGTTTTGAGGCGTGGGGGAGTGAAAAGCAGAGTGAGATTCGCCAATTGATCTGTCATGTCAGTATACCCTTCATTGATCCGCTGATCGATCGACTCGCCGCTGAGGAGAGCATGACAATGCGGCAGTTTATTCTGGCTCTTTTGATCGAGATCGGGGAGCCGGCCAAACAGGCGGCGATCAAGCGTCTGCACGATAAGCGCTGGTATCTGGTGCGTAATCTGGTGATGTTGTTGCGACGCTTTAACGATCCGGCGGTGATGCAGCCGCTGCGTCTTCTGATCGGTCATCCGCACCCGAAGGTTCATCTGGAGGCGCTGAAGACTTATCAGCATTTCAACGATCCGAAGGCTGATCGTTATCTGCTGCATGAGCTCAGGGTCAATAATTCACAGCGGCAGCAGAATGCGGCTTTTCTGGCCCGCAACAGCCGATCGGCAGAGGTTCATAAGGAGCTTTTGACCCTGTTTGCAGAGCTCGAAAAGAGTGGATTCGATCCCGATTATGAGCTGCGGACGGTGATTGTAAAAAGTATGGGCGAGATTGGTGCAGAGATATTTCTGCCGGCTCTGCATCAGGCGCTCAAGGGACGCAGCCTGCTTCGTCCGACCCTCTTCAATCAGTACAAAGGGGTGATTGTCCAGT
>JACUTX010000078.1 GCA_014859615.1 Desulfuromonadales bacterium
ATTCAACAACGGTGCCTCGTATTAAAATGCAGAGAAGCCATCACATCTCGATCTATTTCAAGCTGGTCTTCACCCTGCTCTGTTCCCTTTTGGTATTATCGGGGTGCAGAAAAGAAGAATCCGAACCGATCAAAATAGGCTTCATCGGCGGCACCTCCGGTCGCTTTTACCGCCTCGGTGTTGACGGTCGTGATGGTTCCGTGCTGGCCGTTGAACGAGCCAACGCTGCCGGGGGGATCAATGGCCGCTTGATCAAGCTGATTATTCGCGACGACAAACAGAACAAAGAGGCTTTACACGCAGCGTTTACCGACCTGCACAATGAACAGGTCGCTGCAGTAATCGGCCCCTTCACCAGCTCTATGGCTGTCGCTCTGGCTCCTTTGGCCAACCAGTTGAATCTGGTGACTGTCGGACCGACCATCAGCACAAATAAACTCAGCGGCATCGATGACTTTTTTCTGCGCAACTACCCGACGAGCGATCAGCAGGCAATGCGCCTTGCCGACTACATCGCGCAGACGAAAAAAATCAAAAGAATCAGTATTATTTATGACCTGAGCAATAAAGAACACACCGAATCGTGGTCAAATTCTCTACGCTACTATTTCGAAAAACTCGGCGGCCAGATCGTCGCCACCAGACAATTCGACTCCGCCGAAAACAAAAGCTACCTCAAACTTGCCGAAAATCTGCTCACCACCCCGACCGAAGGGGTTTTTATCCTTGCCAACAGCAGGGATACCGGCCTGATCTGTCAGCAGTTGAAAAAACTCGGGTTCAAAAAACCTTTATTTGCTTCAGAATGGTCTTTCACCGAAGATCTGTTACGTATCGGCGGCTCTTCGGTCGAGGGGATGACAATTTTTCACTCTTATAACCCGCAAGACAGATCGCCGCGATTTCTCGAATTTTCTTCAGAATTTGAACTACGCTTCGGGCGCAAGCCGAGCTTTGTCTCTGTTCACGCCTACGATTCCACCAATTTGGTATTGACCGGACTCAAGGCCGCTATAGATCCGCTTACCCTTAAAGAAACCTTGCTTGAGCTCCCCGAATTGAATGGGGTGCAGAATAACTTTCGCCTCAACCGCTATGGTGATGCCGAGCGAGAGCTCTATCTGACCAAAATTAAAGAGGGGGCCTTCATCCTTGGGCGGTAGGGTCATTACCTTTTACCTTGCGTTACGATTTGCGTCTGTCTTTTTTTAATAACCTTTAAATCAAAGGAAAGAACACATGCCTTCAATTCATCTCATCGGCGACAACGCTGTTGTTCGACCGGGGAAAATCGTCTGTCTCGGTCGCAACTACGTTGATCATATCAAAGAACTCGGCAACGAAGTTCCGGATGCACCGGTCATCTTTATCAAGCCGTCGACCAGTATTCTCGCCGATGGGGGTGAAATCATCATCCCCGACTATTCAAACGACTGTCACCACGAAGTGGAGTTGGCTGTTCTCATCGGGAAAACCGGCAGGAACATCCGCACAGAGACCGCCTTTAATCATGTCGCTGGTTACGGGGTCGCTATCGATCTGACCCTGCGTGACGTCCAGAGTCGACAGAAAGCGAAGGGGCTCCCCTGGGAGATCGCCAAGGGGTTTGATACCGCCTGCCCCCTCTCCGATTTTGTACCGGCTGCGGCAATCTCCGATCCGCACAATCTGACCCTGACTCTAACGGTTAACGACACATTGCGCCAAAATGGCAATACCGGTCTGATGATGCGGCAAATCCCGCAGATTATCGCCGAGATCTCCGCTATCTTCACCCTCGAAGCAGGGGACATCATCCTCACCGGCACTCCGGCCGGTGTCGGTCCGATTGTCAGTGGTGATAAAGTGACCGCAAAGATCAGTCAGGTTGGTGAATTAAGAGTCACGGTCGCTTAAATCGAACAGAGGGGACGGAATTCAATCCCGTCCCCTCTTAACTCCTGTATGTTTTTGCACGATCAGACGTCATCCGTCTTCTTGACTGGCGTCTTTTTAGCTGCTGTCTTCTTGGCTGGCGTCTTCTTGGCCGGGGCTTTTTCCGGCATCTCCTCAGTCAGATCAACTTTTTTAGCTGACGCTTTCTTTGGCTTCATCGCCACGTTTTCAACGGTTGCTACGCTCTGGGGCTTACTGATGACAACCTTCTTCCCCGCCGCCTGCATCGCCTCCTGATGTTGCAGTTTTAGCCGTTTATTTCTCCGTTGTCGACGCCGCTTCAGCTTTTTTGTCCGTTCACTTGTTGCCATAGCATGAGCCTCCTGACCACAAAAATAACCTGTATGTTAAATGAGTTTACCCGAATTCTCATTTTTTTTCAGCCCTCCCTCGTTTATCTTGACACACAAATAAAAAAACCCCTGACCGCTATTTTTGGCAAGGGGTTTTTTTATCAGCTTAAAACGAAATCAATCTTCTTCCAGCAGCACGGCATGGGCAGCCGCGAGTCGGGCAATCGGCACCCGGAAGGGGGAGCAGGAGACGTAGTCGAGGCCGATTTTATGACAGAAAATCACACTCGAAGCTTCACCGCCATGTTCACCGCAGATGCCGAGTTTGATGTCGGGGCGCGTCTGACGCCCCTTGACGCACCCCATCTCAACCAACAGGCCGACACCGGCCTGATCGATCGAAACAAACGGATCGTTCGGGTAGATCTCCTGCTCGACATAGCTGGGCAAAAACCGTCCGGCGTCATCGCGCGACAGACCGTAGGTGGTCTGGGTCAGATCGTTAGTGCCGAATGAGAAGAACTCGGCCTCAACGGCGATCGCATCGGCGGTGAGCGCAGCGCGCGGCAGCTCAATCATCGTCCCGATCAGATAAGTCACTTTCACACCGTACTGAGCAATAACCTCTTCGCAGATCCTGATAGCGTTGGCACGCAGGATCGCCAGCTCCTTCACTTCACTCACCAGCGGGATCATGATCTCGGGAACGATCTCATACCGGTCATTTTTGATCAATTCACAGGCTGCCTCCATAATCGCCCGCACCTGCATGTCGTAAACTTCCGGGAAGGTGACAGCAAGACGACAGCCACGGTGGCCGAGCATCGGGTTGAATTCATGCAGCGATTCGACCTTCGCCTTGAGAATCCCCGCCGAGACTTTCAGCTCCTGCGCCAGAGCCTCGATTTCAGCGTCGCTGTGTGGCAAAAATTCATGCAACGGCGGATCGAGCAGACGAATCGTGACCGGCAGCCCCTTCATCACCCGAAACAGACCGAGGAAATCTCTCTTTTGCATCGGCAGAATCTTATCGAGCGCCCGCTTGCGACCATCGACATCGGCAGCGAGAATCATCTCACGAACCGCCATGATCCGATCCCCTTCAAAAAACATATGCTCGGTCCGGCAGAGACCGATCCCTTCAGCACCAAAATCACGAGCCACCTGGGCGTCGTGTGGAGTGTCGGCATTGGTTCTGACCCGCAGACGACGATACTGATCGACCCACCCCATCAGGGTACCAAATTCGCCGGTCATCTCCGGCTTCACTGTCGCAACCTCTCCCTGCATCACTTCGCCGGTCGAACCATCAAGGGTAATAACATCCCCTTTTTTGAAAATTTCGCCCCCCGGCGTACTGAACGATTCGTTGCGATAATCGACTTTTATATCACCGCAACCGGCGACGCAACATTTCCCCATGCCGCGCGCAACAACGGCGGCGTGTGAGGTCATACCGCCGCGGGCGGTCAAAATCCCTTGCGCGGCGTGCATCCCATGGATATCTTCCGGGCTCGTTTCGATTCGAACCAGTATCACCTTGCCGCCGAGTTTGGCCGCTTCTTCGGCTTCGTCGGCGGTGAAGACGATCTCGCCACTGACCGCACCAGGCGAAGCTGGTAACCCCTTGGCGACCACAATCTTTTCGGCAGCCGGATCGAGAGAGGGGTGCAACAGTTGATCGAGCTGCTCCGGTGCAACCCGCAAGATCGCCTCCTTCTCGCTGATCAGACCTTCATTCACCATATCGACGGCAATTTTTACCGCCGCTTTGGCGGTTCGCTTTCCGGTCCGGGTCTGCAACATATAGAGCTTATGCTTTTCGATGGTGAACTCGATATCCTGCATATCCTTGTAGTGATGCTCCAAGGTCTCGCGAATCTTGACCAGTTGCAGATAACAGTCCGGCAGGACATCCTCCATGGCCGGAAGATCCCCTTGCTTATGCTTCGCCTTGTTGATCGGCTGCGGTGTGCGGGTCCCGGCGACCACATCCTCCCCCTGGGCGTTGACCAGATATTCGCCATAAAAATAGTCTTCACCGGTGGCCGGATCGCGGGTAAAGGCGACGCCGGTTGCACAATCGTCACCCATATTTCCGAAGACCATCGACTGAATATTGACCGCTGTCCCCCAATCGGCCGGAATGCCGTTGAGGCGGCGATAGGTGATGGCTCGCGGGTTCATCCACGACCCGAAGACGGCGCCAACAGCTCCCCAGAGCTGCTCTTTCGGGTCGTCCGGGAACGGCTTGCCGAGCTCTTCCTTGATTCTGTTTTTAAACTGCGCAACCAGATCCCTCAGATCATCCGCAGTCAGGGCCGTATCTTCATGCACCCCTTTCTGCTCTTTTTTCTGCTCGAGCAGATGTTCGAGAATGTCACCATCGAGATTCATAACGACGTTGGCATACATCTGAATAAAGCGGCGGTAGGAGTCGTAAGCGAACCGCTCATCGCCACTCTGGGCAATAATCCCCTTAACCGTCGCATCGTTGAGGCCGAGGTTGAGGACGGTATCCATCATCCCCGGCATTGAAGCGCGCGACCCGGAGCGGACCGAAACCAGTAGCGGATTCGCGGCGTCACCAAACGTCTTCCCCATCATCGTCTCGACCCGGGCAAGGTGCTGGTCGACTTCTGCTTCGAGCCCTTGCGGATAGTGACGATCGTTGTCGTAAAATTCAGTACAGACTTCCGTGGTGATGGTAAAACCTGCCGGAACCGGCAGCCCGATCGAAGTCATCTCGGCCAGGTTAGCCCCCTTTCCACCGAGCAGATTCTTCATATCGCCGCGTCCTTCGGCGGTTCCGTCCCCGAAAAAATACACATATTTGACAGACATCAACTCTCCTCCTTAAAAGTTGTTTGAACCACAAACCTTAATTAACAATCTGTCCACCCTCTTGCGAGCGGCCGACCCGATTTAAATCGACAGATCAGATGTAATCCGGCTAATCAGCAATCTTGGTAAAATCAGCAATCCCCTTAAACAGACCGGCAATCGCAGACAAAAGCGCCAACCGGTTGTTGCGAACCTTCTCATCTTCAGCCATAACCATGACGCCGTCAAAAAATGCATCGACGTAATCCCGCAGCGGGGTAATCGTCTGCAGGGCGGCAACATAATCGCCTTGCGCGGTAAACTTCTCGACCTTGCTGCCGACCTGCTGAAAGGCGGTATAGAGAGAATCTTCATACGGTCCTTCAAACAGCCCTTTATCAACGGGGAGATCAACCCCCCCTTTGATAATATTGGTCAGACGTTTGAAAGCGGCAGCCAGCGGCTCAAATTCTCCCTGAGCTTTGAGCTGGCTCAGAGCCTTGACCCGCGCCATGGCGTCGTTCGGATCGCTGAACGACGCCGACAACACCGCATCGACCAGGTCGTGTGACAGATTCTGACCGGTCAGCATATTGAAGAAACGCAGACGGATAAATTCGATCACCTCACTTTGCACGTCGGTGTACGGCCGGGTCAGTTTCTCGCGCAATAGATTGAGGCTGTTGTCGACCAGTTCAGGAATCGAAATCCGCAAACCGCGGTCGAGAATGATATTCAAAATACCGATAGCACTGCGCCGCAGGGCATACGGGTCGGCTGAACCGGTCGGGATCAGCCCGACGCCGAAACAGCCGCAGATGGTGTCAATTTTGTCAGCAATGGAGACGAAAGCGCCGATGTTATCGGTCGGGAGCTCTCCACCCGCCTCGATCGGCAGATAATGCTCAAAAATAGCTACGGCAACGCGGGCGTCTTCCCCTTCGATGCTTGCATATTCACGCCCCATCACCCCCTGCAACTCAGGAAATTCATAAACCATCCCGGTCTCAAGGTCGCATTTGCAGAGCAGAGCGGCACGCTCGGTCTGAAGCTTGACCGCCGGGTCGAGTTTGGCGGCCAGGCCGGTTGCAATCTTTTGAAACCGCATTACTTTTTCATAGCTGGTGCCGAGCTTGGCCTGATAAACCACGTTTTTCAGCGCTTCAAGGCGGGTCTCAAGCCGGATCTTCTGATCTTCTTTCCAGAAAAACATCGCATCGGAGAGTCGGGCACGCAGAACCCGTTCATTCCCCCTGACGACAACTGCAGGCTCGATCACCCGGGTATTGGAGACCGTGACGAAATGCGGCAACAACGCCCCCTGCTCATCCTGAACCGTGAAATAACGCTGGTTGGTACGCATGGTGGCCACCAGAAGCTCGTTCGGGAGCTGCAGATACTCCTGTTCAAAGCTGCCGATCAACGGTGTCGGATCTTCGACCAGACAGGTCACCTCTTCGAGCAGAGCGGCATCGACATTCAGACGCCCCCCCACCGATCTGGCGATCTCCAGAATCCCTTTTTCGATCAGTGCCTTACGCTTTACCGGGTCGGCCATCACATAATGACTGGCGCACTTCGCTTCGTAATCGGCGGCATCACTGATAATCATCGCTTCGGGCATCATAAAACGGTGCCCACGGGAGAGATTGCCGCTCTGCAGATTAGCGTAACCAAACGGGACGACTTCCCCCCCATAAAGTGCAACCAGCCAATGAACCGGACGGGCGAAACGAACATCAAGATCCATCCAGCGCATCGATTTTCGAAACGGAATCGCGTCGATCAGCCGCGGCAGAATTTCGGGGAGCAAATCGTGCGTCGGGCGACCGATCTCTTCCTTTTCGACCGCGACGTATTCACCCTTTTCTGTCGTTACAATCTTCAACGCAGAGACGTCGACCCCCTGACCGCGTGCAAAACCGGCACCCGCTTTAGTCAGATTACCGTCAACATCAAAGGCGACAGCTTTGGCCGGCCCGATCGCCTCTGTTTTCAGATCAGGCTGCTGCTCATCCAGATCGCTGACCGCAATCGCCAGACGACGCGGCGTCGAATAGGTCTTGATTGTGCCGAACGCGATACGGGCGTTTTCAAGCTCCTTGCGCAACAGCCGTTCCATATCGGCTGTCGCCTTGGGTTGAAAACCGGCCGGAAGTTCCTCGGTGCCAATTTCAAGAAAAAGTTCTTTAGCCATTTAAGACTCCAAAAGTAAAAAAGCGTCGCTCTTAATGCTGCTGATCAAAACAGGATCTCTTATTTTTTCAGCAGAGGAAATCCCATCTTCTCCCGCTGCGCAACATACCCTTCGGCACAGAGTCGCGACAGGTTGCGAACCCGGCCGATGTAGTGGGCCCGTTCCGTGACCGAAATAGCCCCCCGCGCATCGAGCAGATTGAAGGCGTGCGACCCCTTGAGAACAAAATCATAAGCCGGAAAGATCAATTCGGCCGCGACCAGACGCTTGCATTCAGACTCATACATGTCAAACAGCTTGAACAGCATATCGGTATCGGCCTCTTCGAAATTATATTTCGAGAATTCGACCTCGGTCTGATGATGCACATCGCCGTACTTGATCCCGTTGGTCCATTCGAGATCGTAGACGTTGTCGACCCCCTGCAGATACATCGCAATCCGCTCACAGCCGTAAGTAATCTCGCCGGCCACCGGCTTCAGATCGATACCGCCAGCCTGCTGAAAATAGGTAAACTGCGTGATCTCCATGCCGTCGAGCCAGACCTCCCAGCCGAGCCCCCAGGCACCGAGAGTCGGCGATTCCCAATCGTCCTCGACAAAGCGGATGTCATGCCGCGACGGCTCAATACCAAAACTCTTCAACGAATCGAGGTAGAGCTCCTGAATATTGAGTGGATGCGGTTTGAGGATAACCTGAAACTGATAGTAGTGCTGCAGGCGATTCGGATTCTCGCCGTAACGACCGTCAGTCGGTCGGCGGGACGGCTCTACATAAGCAGCCTTCCACGGCTCGGGGCCGAGAACACGCAGGAATGTCGCCGGATGAAAAGTTCCGGCCCCTTTTTCCATGTCGTAAGGCTGCAAGATGATGCACCCTTGCTGCGCCCAGTAATTTTGCAGGGAAAGAATCAACTCTTGAAAAGTCACGATACCTCCAGATAAAACGCAGCGACTGATCGTGCATGCGGGGATTGAAAAGTGTATGCTGTATACCGTTAACAGGGACGCCGAATTCTAGCCCCATTCGAACGACACTGTCAAGGTTCAATGACCCGAAATTCGGGCCTTTAGCCTGACTTGACACACTTTACGGAGACTGAATTTTTTGCAGGAAGTCGAGGGCGCGTAACGGCCGCCGCAGATGAGCCTGAATCGCCGCCTGAACCACCCCTCCTCCTTCCCGGAGGGTTGTCGCACCGAGATGAATTTCGGCAAAAGCGGTCACCGGACTGCGCAAAATACGGGAGAGCGAGCCGAGGGTGGCCCGGGAGAGGAGCAGTTTCGACAGAACCGGTGCACAAGCATGACAGAGACTCCCGCCACGCGCCGGGTCGAACGCGACCGGATCGACAGAAAGCGGGCCAAAACAATCTGAGCAGTGCAGCAGATGCGGCAGATAGCCGATATCGTCGAGCAGTCGCAATTCGAATAACAGGCGGGCCGAAGCTGAGCTCCCTTTTGCCGCAAGCTCACCCAAAAAAGCTTCGAGCAGGCGATAAATCTGCGGATGTCCCGGATCATCCCCGACCATCTCTTCGACCAGTTCACAGCCGTAACCGGCCAGTGCAATCGCATCAAGATCACTACGGATTCCGACATGCAGATCGAGCAGATCAATTTCGCGCAGAGTCAGCAGCCCGCCGGAAGCAGAAGCGCTCCAGTGCATTCGCACCTTGGCGAACGACTCCAGCCCCGGCCCGAACCGCTTGCGGCTCTTGCGTGCAGCCCGGGCAAACCCCTTACACAAGCCGTGATCCGGCGTGAAAAAGGTGACGATGCGATCGGCTTCACCGTAATCGACATGCCGCAAAATTATAGCGTCTGAGACCTGAGGTTGCATGGATCGGAGGATAGCGGATTTGGCGGGAAAGTGCCAATGATGATTAGGCTCTTTGCCCTGGCAACCTCATATCTTTCTTAGATTGATATGAACGCTGTTTTCAAGTGCGGGTCCAAACCGTAATGGAGACTGTCCACGACGTTAAATCAACAGTAAGTTGTGACACGGATATGAAGATTGAAGGGGCAGAAAATGTGCCCCATAAATCCTTAGATAATCCGGGACCACTGGTTGGAATAACTTGTGGGACACATTAAAGAAAAAGTCCCAAATATAAAGATAAACAGGACTTTATCTGAGATTTTGAATGTAGTGCGATTTAATTAGCAAGCGTCCCAAATACAGTGATTTCTGGGACTCTTAAATTTCAAGATGTAAATAAATAGTAATTAATTGCCGGAAATATCAGGCAAGTTAAATAAGCCCAGCCAGGGCCTTCACGTTTAACCAATGCAACGAACAACAAAAAAAGAGTTAACCAGAACCCCCAAAGACCTAAATACCCTCCCACAATTGCATAACCATACCCACCCAAACCACGGTCGGAGCCAGCATTGCAAATCATAAGTGAAAACATCAAAGAAAGCCCTGCAACAGTGTGTGCCAAAATTAAACATAATTGTTTTGGCTCTACATTGTCTTCATCTATAGCAGCCTTCCCATCACCTGATGACTCAGAATGCGAATTGTAATTTTTTTTATTTAAATCACACGTAGGGCAAGCAATATAAAAATTTTTATATTTTTTCCCACATTTCGAGCAAGTTTTCATGACCTAAATACCCCGTAACCTGAGACCCTCAATCCGTGTCTAATAATGGTGACTTATGGGACTCATTAATTTACTGCCCCTCGCTTTGATCTCTGTT
>JACUTX010000079.1 GCA_014859615.1 Desulfuromonadales bacterium
ATGACACTCTTTCTTGAGTTTTTCTTATGATTCACAATAGTACTGAATAGTTACGTTTTTTTGAAGATCCCGTTTGCGTATGATCGAAAACGGGCAGCCTTTTTTATCGGCTGCCCGTTTTTTTAATCGTGTTTCGAGCCGATTTTATTGCTATCGCACTTCATCTGACTCTTTTGCTTCAACGCTGTGCAATTGACACCTCTGGTGCAATCAGCTAATGTGCCGAACAACTCCTTGTTTGTCCGACCTTTTTCAATCAGGATGTTGTGTTTTTTCGCTTGCGAACCTCTTAACAAGGATAGATGCTTCATGTCATTTGACTCTCTTGGCCTCTGTGCCGAACTGTTGAGTGCGATTGCCACTCAAGGGTATACCGAACCGACTCCGATTCAGACCGAAGCGATTCCGGTGATTTTCGCAGGGTCTGATCTTCTCGCGGGGGCACAGACCGGCACCGGCAAAACAGCGGCTTTTGCCTTACCGATTGTGCAGATGCTCAGCAGCGATCCAGTACTGAAAAAGCGACGGAATCCGCGTGCACTGGTGCTGGTGCCGACCCGCGAACTGGCGGCCCAGGTGAGTGAGCAGATGCAGAATTACGGTCGTCGTCTCTCACTTCGCTCGACCAATATTTACGGTGGAGTCAACATTCAGGCGCAGATCGAACGTCTGCACCGGGGGGTCGATATTGTGGTGGCAACGCCGGGACGACTCCTCGATCATGCCGAGCGGGGGACAATCAATCTTGGTGAGATCGGTTTTCTGGTGCTGGACGAAGCCGATCGTATGCTCGATCTCGGCTTTATCGACGCCATGCTCAAGGTGGCGGAGTATCTTCCGCCTGCGCGGCAGACGCTGCTTTTTTCAGCGACTTACTCAAAAAATATCAAACAGCTCGCTGATGAACTCCTCGACCAGCCGCGACGCATCGAAGTGGTACGGCGTAATATTGCCGCTGATGCTGTGACCCAGATTGTCTATCCGGTAGAGCGGAGCCGCAAACGCGAGCTGATCTCACACCTGATCCGCAAAGGGGAGTGGCGTCAGGTTCTGGTCTTTACCCGGACCCGTTACAGCGCTGATAAACTGACCGCCGAGCTCCTCTTCGACGGGATCAACGCCGCCCCGATCCACAGCAACAAGAGTCAGTCGATTCGCACACGCACTCTGGCCGAATTCAAGCGGGGGGAGTTGCGGGTACTGGTGGCGACCGATGTGGCGGCGCGCGGGCTCGATATTGAACAGCTGCCGTATGTGATCAATTATGAACTCCCGCAGGTGCCCGAAAATTATGTTCACCGGATCGGCCGCACCGGCCGGGCCAAAGAGAGCGGAATGGCGCTATCGCTGGTCTGTGAACCCGAAAAGCCGATGCTGGCCGCGATTGAAAAGCTCCTCAACTACAAGATCCCGCGAAAGACGATTGATGAATTCCCCGTCATTGCGGTCAAACGCGGGATGAAACTGAGCCCGGCCAAGAAAAAAAGATTGGCTGAACCGAAGAAAAAACCGGTTAAAGCGGCTAAATCTCCGGCATCGGTCAAGACAACAAAACCGAAGCGCAAGAAGCCGGTGGAAGAGCGCCCCGCGCCGAAGGTTGGTCGTCGGGGGGCGAGGTCGAAAAAATTTTAACTCCGCAAGGGTGAATCGCTGTATGGCGCAGCAGACCTATATGATTTTCACCGCGTCGAATCGACGCATAATTTTTCTGCTGATCGGCGGGTATCTGCTCTGGAGCGGCGGGCTTTTCTGCCTCTGGCTGACTGGACGAATGATCGAAACGGCACTTTTCTGGTGGTCTGCCGGTTTTATCTGTTTGCAACTGTTCATCGCTGCTCAACTTCTACTCCCGATCCTGCTGTTTCAGCCCCAAGAGCGAACCCGCGGTTTTTATCTCTTCTGGGGGGTGTTTCTGGGACTGCTGGTCTGGCTGATTAACCGGCTCACTCCTGTCGGTCTCTGGCAACCGCTCGTCGATACGCTCAAGTCGGGCTTGCTGCTGCTGGTTGCGACTCTTACCGGTGCTGTGCTGGCCCGGTACGTCACGAAATTGTGGGAGGTCCTCCCGATCTGTCTGGTGATGACTCTGGCCGATTTTGCCAGCTGGCTGATCGGTCCGACGGCCCAGTTCGCAGAGACGATCCGGGAGCATTATCTCGCCCCGGATGGCACCCCGCCGCCCATCGATATGGTTCTGGTCAAGCTCGCTTTTCCTGGCCCGCCCGGTCTGGCGCCGGTTTTCGGTCTCTCTGACTGGATCATAGTGGTCTTCTTTGTGAGCGTGGCACAGCGTTTCGGCATCAATGACAATCTGATCGGAGCTGCCGGAGAGAAGCTGGCGCAGCAGGGGCGGTTTGGTCGCTATCTGCCGGTCTCAGTGGTGGCGCTGCTGGTGGCTGTTTTACTGGCACATTCGACCGGACTGTTTATCCCGGCATTGCCGGTGATCGCACTGATCGTGCTCCTCTGGTATGCTGCACAGTCCCTGCCCTTTTACAAAAACAGGAGGTGTCGATGAGTGAAAAACAGAGCGGCGATCCGCTGCACGGCGTCACCCTGGAGCAGATCGTGACAACTCTGGTTGCGGCCTGCGGCTGGGATGAATTGGGGCGACAGATTGAGATCCGCTGTTTCACCAGCAACCCGTCGGTCAAATCGAGTCTCAAGTTTTTGCGCAAGACCCCCTGGGCGCGAAAGAAGGTCGAGGGATTATACCTTACGTTAAAATTGTAAAAAAAGGGTAACTGTTCAGAACTTCTATGACGGTGAGGTCTACAGCTGTTGACTGCGTCCAACGTTGTCACTTAATTTCCCTTCGTCAACAGCAGTCGCCCACATGCTGAGCAGTTTGAGCAGGGTGCTGAATCATTACAAAGAAGGGGCCGAAACGGCTCCTTTTTTGTATTGTATTTCCGGCAGGTTGCCCAATAGACTTGACACTGTTTCAAAAGCCGATTAACTTGCGCCCATCAGCGGCGGCTCGGTTACGAATTAACCGGTTTAAATCACGATTTCCAAAGGACTTATCTGCAATGATAGAACCTTTTAAAATGGGATATACCGCCATCGGCGGTCTCGGTATCTTCATCCTCGGGATGAAGTACCTCTCCGACAGTCTGCAGATGCTTTCGGGCGGATTGATCAGAAAAGCGATCTCTTCTGTCACCACCAACCGTTTTCTGGCGGTTCTGGTCGGTCTGTTTGTGACGACATTTGTTCAGTCTTCGTCAATCACCACGGTCATGGTGGTCGGCCTGACCAATGCCGGGCTGATGCAGTTGACCCAGGCGATCGGCGTGATTCTCGGGGCCAACATCGGCACCACCATCACCGGCTGGATTCTGGCGGTCAAGGTTGGCAAGTACGGCCTGCTCCTGGTTGCCTTGGGCATCTTTCCGATGCTCTTCTCCAAAAATGACCGGGTTTCGGCAACGGCCAAGGTTCTTGTCTCTCTCGGTCTGATCTTCTTCGGCCTTGAAATCATGAGTGATGCCTTCAAACCGCTGCGCAACGACGAAAGTTTCATGAATCTGATGCTGACACTCGATGCCCAGTCGCTTTTGAGTATTCTCGGCTGTGTCGTTATCGGTTGCGCCATGACCATGATCATCCAGAGCAGTTCAGCGATGCTCGGGATCACCATCGCTCTGGCCGCGACCGGGGCGATTCCCCTTTACACTGCTATTGCTCTGGTGATGGGGGAGAATATCGGCACCACCATCACCGCCCAGTTTGCCGCCATCGGCGGCTCAACCGCCTCCCGGCGCGCGGCGATGGCTCACAGCGTCTTTAATGTTCTCGGGGTCGTTATTATCGTTTCGATCTTCGGCCCCTATGTTCGCATGATTGAAGATTTCGTTCCGGGACTTTCCGGTTTTGTAAATGCTGAAGGGAACCGCCCCTATATTGCCGCCCATATCGCTATGGCGCACACCTTCTTTAACGTCACTGCCACGGTGTTGATGCTGCCGTTTCTCAACCCTCTGGCCGCTCTGGTGACCAAAATTGTGCCGGAGCGAGAAGGGGCTGTAAAAGGATCGTTCAAATATATCGGAACGCCCGGCAGCATGCCGGTGGCAATGGGGATATCGATGGTGTTTGAGGAGCTCAAGCGAATGCAGGGACGTGTGCACAAAGCTTTGCGTCACGCCGGCAGTTTCCTGCAGCGTGATCTTAAAGGTCGCGACCGTTTTTATCAGAAAGTAAAGGTGCTCGAAGATGAAACCGATGTCATGCAGCATGAGATCACAACTTTCACCGTTACCCTGATGCAGGCCGGAAAATCGAGCAACGAGCAATCAGATCGCGCGTACGCCTATGTGCGGGCCGCCGACGAACTGGAGTCGATTGCCGACTATTCTCTCTCCATCTGTTCCTACATGCGGCGTCTCGAAAAAAATGAACTCGATTTCAGCAAAGAGGCGTGGAAGGATCTGCTCGATTTTCATCACGACGTTTTTGCGTTTTTCACCCAGGTCTGCCATGCATTTAATGATGAAGATGCCAGCAGCACCCAAAAGATCTATGCAGAAGCGAGTCGTCTTAATGATATGGCCGATGAGGTTCGCAAAAATCATCTCGATCGGATGAAACAGGGGTTCTGTGGTGCACTCCCCGCCTTGACCTTCAGCGACATGGCGGTTGCCCTGCGACGGATCAAGAACCACACGGTCAACCTGCATGAGGCGCTTTTTACCGAGACATCAATATCGGCCTGAACTGTAAATTTTTTTAGAATCTCTACCCGGTCAAAATGGCCGGGTTTTTTTATCGGGAAAATTATGATGAAGCAGGGACCGGCAAAACCGGCTCCAATCTACATGACGCCGGACTGCGCCAGACGGTTGCGTAGAGAGCTGAAAGAACTGCTGTACAGACTCCGGCCAGAGATGGTCAAGACGGCAGCCTGGGCTGCGAGCAACGGCGACCGGAGCGAAAACGCCGATTATCATTACGCCAAGAAGACTCTCAGAAAGTATGACGGGCGGATCCGGTTTCTGACCCAGCGCCTGGAGAGCGCGACGATCGTTGATCCGGTCGCACAGGGAGCGATCGCCAACGGACGGGTTCTGTTCGGCTGCACGGTGACGGTTGAGAATGAAGAGAGGGAGGGGAGGGTCTTCAGTATTGTCGGTGTTGATGAATATGATCCGGCCTGCGGCTATGTCAGCTGGGTCTCCCCCATCGGTCGCGCACTGCTCGGTGCCAGAAAAGGGGATGTCGTCTCGTTTCAAACTCCGGGGGGGGAGTCTGAACTCGAGATCCTGAAAATTGAGTACAAGGCTCTTTATTGACGAACAGCGCAAGGTAGGTGCTGAGTGGAACAACCGCGTAACGACAAGCGACCGAGTCAGAAGCGACAGCCAAAAGGGGTGAAAATTCTACACGAGGACAAAGATATCATCGTCGTGAATAAACCCTCCGGGATGTTGACCGTCGGTACCGATCGGGACAAGTCGCGTACGGTCCATTATCTGCTCAACGACTATGTTCGTAAGGGCGATCCGAAATCACGCCAGCGGGTCTATGTGGTTCATCGCCTCGATCAGGAGACCTCGGGTCTGTTGCTGTTTGCCAAAAGCGAGCAGGCCAAAGCGTTCCTGCAGAAAAATTGGGAAGAGACCGACAAGCATTACCTTGCCATCGTTCAGGGGCATCTGCTGCTCAAAGAGGGGGAGATCTGCAGCCGTCTGGTGGAGAATGCCGCCTACAAGGTCTATACAACAGACAATCCCGCCGAGGGGAGACGCGCAAAAACCGCCTACAAGGTGTTAAAAGAGGTCGGCGATTGCAGTCTGCTGGAGATTCATCTTTTCACCGGGCGCAAGCATCAGATCCGGGTCCAGTTTGCCGATAAAGGACACCCGGTCGTCGGCGACAGAAAATACGGCAATCGGGCCCCGATGCTGAATCGGCTTGCACTGCATGCCCGCTCTATTCGATTCACCCATCCGTTCAACGGCCGCATCCTGACCTTTGATACCGGCATTCCGGATGATTTTGTGCGGATCCTTGGCCGATTGCAGCGCTGAGAGGGGAGATTGATTTTTTACGTGCGCAAGATATAAAGCGTTCAGGCCTTGGCAAACAGACATTTGAGGTAGCGGCTATCGGCAAAATCGAGCGGGTGGTCGAGGGGGTGGCTGGTCTCCCTGATCTGTCGCAAAGGACGCCCGGCTGCGGCAGCGGCTGTGCAGACCGTCTGACGAAAGTCTTCCGGGGAGACCGGATTTGAACAAGAAGCGAGCACGATATCGCCGCCGGGGGTGAGGAGGCTGACTCCGAGCTGCGCAAGGCGCCCATACGCATTGAGCGCATCTTTCACCTGAGCACGGCGTACGGCGAAGGCTGGCGGGTCGACGATCACCAGATCGTACCGTTTTTGTTGTCTGATCAGTTCGGCCATCGCTTTAAAAGCGTCATCTTCAATCGTCAGATGCTTCGCCGCGGCGATGGTCGGAACGTGGTTATTCAGGGCGAAGTTGCGGACGGCCGACTGCAGCGCCGGGCCACTCTGGTCGAGACTGGTGACCTCGACAGCGCCGCCGCGGGCGGCGGCAAGAGAGAAACCACCGGTGTAGGAGAAGACGTTGAGGACCGTTTTCCCTCCGGCAACAGTTTCAATCTGCGCACGGTTGTCGCGTTGATCGAGAAAAAAGCCGGTCTTTTGCCCCTGGATCGGATCGACTTCGAAGATCAGCCCGTTTTCCCGACAGGTCACTGTTTTGATCAGCGGTGCGCCGTAGAGAATCTCACCGTCCTGCAGGCCGTGCAGCGCTTCGGGGTGTTGCTGCATCCCCCGGCTCAGCCGCAATACAATCCGCTCCAGCGGCTGTTGCTGCAGCAGACTGTCGAGACAGCTGCAGAGATGCGGCAGCCAGGCGTGGGTGTAGAGTTTGACCACCGCAGTTTCGCCATAGCGATCGACCACCAGCCCCGGCATCTTGTCGCTCTCACCGTGGAGCATGCGGTAGCCGTCGGTGTCGCTCTGCAGCAGCGGCAGGCGGCGGGCCAGCGCTTGAGCAATCCGCCCGGCGAAGAAATCTCTGTCGATCGGGCCGGGTTTGCTGGTTCGCAAGGCACGCATTCGAATGTGAGAGAAGGGGTCGTAAAGACCGATGGCGACGAAGCGCCGTTTGGCGTCAAACACGACCGCCAGATCGCCCGGCTTTCCCTGTTGATTCGCGTCCTTGATCTTCTCGGCATACAGCCAGGGGTGACCCCGATGCAGACTCGCCATGCCGGAGTTGCTCACCTGCAGTTTCAACGGTTTTTCAGAGCAGGGGGGCCATTGGACCAGGGTCGGGTGGAGGGTGAAACTCATGCGATCAATCCTCTTGTTCGTGCCGATGTTGCCATTAAAAAATGTACTTTAACAGATCTCTCACTTTTTTGTCTCTGTTTGTCGCGCTACGGCATTTGTCCTGCGTTGCCGCTTGTATGAGAGCGCATGATCTTCTATACTTCACGCCACATTTGTCAAAAATAACTCTGATGGAGAATGAAACATTATGGAACTCGACCTTGACGCATTGAAACAGCTGATGACCAAGCGGACGGCTGCTATTGAAGAGATTGTCTCCGGGACCGGTTATCTGCCAAAAACGGTCATCGGTGTTGCCACCTTTCTGCTCGATCACGATGGCGACCTCAGTCTGTTGACGCCGAAACAGCAGGTCACTTTTGAACGCTTTATCAAGCCGTTATTGTAAACGTCTGTTTTGACCTGATTGTGAACGTCCCGCCCGGCCGGGAACTTTAAAACCAAGGAGCATACGATGAAGAGAGTTGTCATTTACACCAAAGAAACCTGCCCGTACTGTGTTCGTGCGAAGCAGCTCTTTAAGGCCAAAGAGGTTGAATACGAAGAGATCCGCATCGATACTCATCCCGAAGAACGCGATAAGATGATCGAACGGGCCAGCGGCAAAAAGACCGTCCCGCAGATTTTTATCGGCGACGTTCACGTCGGCGGCTCCGATGATCTCTTTGCTCTCGAAGAGAGGGGGGAGTTAAATGCTCTTTTAGATATCACCGAGTCGAGCAAGCAGCAAGACCATCGCCGGCTCATCATCCTCGGTTCCGGCCCCGCCGGGTATACTGCTGCCATCTACGCCGCTCGCGCCAACCTTTCTCCGACTATCATTACCGGTGTCCAAAAAGGGGGGCAATTGACCACCACGACCGAAGTTGAAAATTTCCCAGGGTTTCCCGAAGGGATTGATGGCAGCGAGCTCATCACGAAAATGGAAGAGCAGGCGGTGCGCTTCGGCACCGAAACCGTTTTCGGACAGATCGATCGTGTCGACCTTGCGCAGCGCCCTTTTCAGCTTTGGGAGGGGAAAAGCCGCTACAGCTGCGACGCCCTGATTATCGCTACCGGTGCCACCGCCCGCTACCTCGGGCTGGAGAGCGAGGAACGCTACAAGAATCGCGGCGTCTCCGCCTGCGCCACCTGTGACGGCTTCTTCTTTCGCAATCAGCATGTGGCTGTTGTCGGGGGGGGGGATACCGCCCTCGAAGAGGCGATCTACCTCGCCGGGCTCTGCACCAAGGTTTACCTTATTCACCGCCGCGACGAATTCCGCGCCAGCAAGACGATGCAGGATCGCGTAGAAAAGAATCCGAAGATCGAAATTCTCTGGAATACCGTGGTCGATGAAGTGATCGGGGAAGAATCCAAAGGGATGACCGATCTGCGGGTGAAGGATCTGCCGACCGGCAAAACCCGCCTCCTCGGTGTCAGCGGGCTCTTTGTTGCCATTGGCCACACCCCCAATACCGCCCTTTTCACCGGCGTTCTCGATACGGATGAAGCCGGGTATCTGGTCACCGCTCCCCGCACTTCACGGACCAACGTCGAAGGGGTTTTCGCGTGTGGTGATGTCATGGATCCGATCTACCGCCAGGCTGTCACCGCTGCCGGTTCCGGCTGTGCCGCAGCGATCGATGCAGAACGCTGGCTCACCGAGCAGGAGTAGGCTGTCTTCACGGTTAACGTTAACGGGGCACCTTAACGGTTGCACGTGCTTTCTGGGTAGGGTCTCACGTACTGATCGGTTGACTTGGCGCCAGCTGAGCGGCAAAAGCGGAGTGAAGGCTGAAGAAACTACGTCAGTTTATTGATAAATGTAACCGACGTCAGAGGTGCCAGCTGAATTCCAGCATGTGAAAATCGGCGCCGATCGTATTATTGCCGTTCACGCCAGCGTCGGAATAATGCACAAAGCGGTAACTGAGGCCAATCAGCTGGTAGACGGGGAAGCGGGCGCCGAGGGTTAAGGCAAACTGGAACGGGCCACCGAAATCCTGAGTGCCGAACCGGGAACGGCTGAACAGGGCGACGCCAGCGCCGGCGTCGAGGGCCCAGCGACCGTCGGCGCTGCCGAGGGCCAGGCCGGGAATCAGCGAGACGACCAGGCCGGTGTCGCCGGCACCGCGCAGCAGCCCGGCGCTGGCCATCAGGCGGGAGCCGATCCCCCAGCCTGCTGGCGAATAGCGGTGCCACGGCAGAGCGAAATGGGCCGCCAAATCGTACCCTTGAAACTGTTCCGGCTGCTGCTCGCCGAGCAGGGTCGCCCCGGAAATTCGCCCGCGCAGGCTCAGACTCTGCAGACGCAGTTCTTCGGCGTACGCTGATTCGAGCGGGAGCAAGGTGCAGCAGACGGCAATCAGCAGCAGGCGAGCAATGTACTGGACGCTCGATCTCAAACCGATTCGGCTCCCCATTTCAATAACCGGCCATCTGCCGGGTCTGTTCATTGTGCAGCTTTACCGGATTGAAAGCCATGACACTCCTCCTTGCTGTTCGTTAATAAACGAATCCGAATAAATTTTACCAGCCGGTGTTTCAAGTTCAAGACCGCAGACGCAAACGGGC
>JACUTX010000080.1 GCA_014859615.1 Desulfuromonadales bacterium
GGCTTCGAGCTCAGCCTTCTCTTGTGCGGCCTTTTTACGGGCGGCGACCGCCCACTGCCACTCTTTCTCCTTGAGTTCAACCATATCGATACCGAAATAAGCACCGAGTATCTCCCGAGAAATCGGGCCCGCGACCGAGCTGCCATGGCTCCCATGCTCAACAATCACCGCAACGGCTATTTCCGGGTTTTTTGCCGGTGCATAAGAGACAAACAGAGCGTGATCGCGATGCTGGTACTTGATCTCTGCGTCATCAACACCGACCTCATCGTCAGCCTTCAGCCGGATAACCTGCGATGTTCCGGTTTTCCCGGCGACGGTTATCCCAGGGAGACGGCTCGCCCAGCCGGTCCCATGCGGCTCATTGACGACAGCCTCCAGTCCGGCCCTGACCGGGGCGAGTTGATCCTCGGTCAATTGCGCCGTCCCGAGCCGTTCAACAGACTGCTGCAACACAATCTCACCGTCAAAAGTCTCGACCCTGTCGACAAGGTAGGGACGCATCACTTTCCCGCCATTGGCGATAGCGGCCGTCATCACCGCCAACTGCATCGGCGTGGTCAAAACAAAGCCCTGACCGATCGCAGCGATAATTGACTCCCCATCATACCAGCGCTCATTAAAGCGCTGCTTTTTCCAGGCCGTATCGGGAATCAGGCCACTGCGTTCGCTATCGGGTCGATACCCACCGACCGAATCGAGTCCAAGTTCACGCGACATTTTGGCAATAGTGTCGATCCCTATCTTCTGACCGACCTCGTAAAACCAGACATCACAACTCTCGCGGAGCGCTTTTTTCAGATCGGTTTTCCCGTGTCCTCTCTTTTTCCAACAGCGAAATTCACGATTACCGAGTTCGATCTTCCCTCGACAATCGACCTCAAATTCAGGCATGATCAGTCCGCTGCGCAAGGCAGCCAGAGCCGTGACCAGTTTAAAGGTCGAACCGGGAGGGTACTGCCCCTTAAGGGCCTTGTTGGTCAAAGGATGACGGCTGTTTTTCAATAGAGCCAGCCATTCATCACCGCTGATCCCCCGGGCAAAAAATGCCGGATCAAAAGACGGTTTACTGGTCATGGCCAGAATTGCACCGGTGCGGACATCGATCGCCACCGCAGCGCCGGCCTGGTCACCAAAAGCCGCTTCGGCCGCCTGCTGAATCTTCCTGTCGAGAGTCAGGAATACCTTGAGGCCAGGCTTCGGTTCCTGAATCTTCAGGGTCCGCAGCCCTTTCCCTTTAACATCGACCTCCAGAAGTCGACTCCCTTCCTGACCCTGCAGATACTTTTCGAGATAACGCTCAATTCCCGATTTGCCGACAAAATCCCCGCCACTATGGTTATTAAAGTTTGAACTGCGCAGCTCTTCCTCGGTGATCTCACCGAGGTAACCGAACAGATGCGCCCCGAGTTCACCATTTGGGTAAGCGCGGACCGGCGTCACCAGCGTCAGCACGCCGGGAAGATCGATGGCGTTCTCCTGAATCCGTTCAATCGCCTCCCGATCGACATTAACTGCCAACGGAACCGGTCGGTAGTGCGGCAGAGACTTCCCTTTTGACCAGTTTTGCTTCAAAGTCTCTTCGTTCACCGACAAATATTCAGCCAGCTGTCTGATCATGGTCTGGCTGTCATCAACTTCCTGACGCAGTGCAGCGATGGTAAAACCGGGCCGATTATCGACCAGCAGCTCTCCATGACGATCGTAAATCGGACCACGTTCGGCCGCCACCGGGACATAACGGACACGGTTTTTTTCAGACAGGAGCTGATACCGTTCCGCACTGATGATCTGCAAAAACCAGAGCCGCAGCAGCAACACGGTAAAGATCGCCAGAACCATCAGAATAAGGAGGGTAAAGCGGGATTTGAGCCTGGGAAGATCGACCCAGCGGGATCTAATCGTCATAACGTTCATCCAGGCGTTGCAGGCCCGGCACCACTAGCCGGAAAAATCGCTTTTGCAGCCAGGTTACAAACAGCATCAGAAGGACGGCAGCAAAGACGTTCATCAACAACTGCCCCGGCAGATGATGCAGAACAATCTGCCAGAGCGCACCGGCTTCAGCAAAAGCTCCGAGCAGAACCAGCAGGCTGGCCTGAAACAAGGTTGCGCAAAAAACCAGAAACAGGAGCAGAAACGGATTTTCAGAATTAAAATAACAGATCGTGCTGCGGACACCGAAAAAAATCAGCAGAAAAACCACGCCGTACATACCGAGAGAGCTTCCGGCAAAAACGTCCAGGAGAAGACCAAAACCGTAAGAGAACAGGCCGCCGGAGCTGTATTTTTCACTGATGCCGATATAAACAATCAAAACCAGAATCAGATCAGGTTTTAAATAAAAAGGGAGAATACGGGGGAAGACCGCAGTCTGAATCAACAAACCGACCAATCCGAACAGAAGATAAAAGAGGATACGCATTACGGCCCCTCCCTGAGCAGAACCAGAACCTCCTCCAGACGGGAGAAATCGACGGTCGGCTTGATGCTGATCGGCTGAAACAGGCCATACTCAAGCGGCGTAACCTTATCGACGTGACCGATTGTCAGCCCCTTCGGGAAGACCCCGCCGGTCCCGGAGGTCACAATCAGATCCCCTTCAGCAATATCTTTTAACCGCAAGGCAAAATCGAGAGTTAAATCGGCCCCCACTCCCCGGGCGATACCACGGGTCCGGTTTTTTTGAACCAGCGAAGCGACGGCTGATGCGGCGTCGGTAATCAACAAAACTCGCGATTGCTGCGCCGCCACACGAATGGTCCGCCCAACAACACCCTCGGCAACAACCACCGGCATCCCCTCCAGCACGCCATCGTCTGCCCCCTTGTCGATGACGACGGTGCGAAACCAGCTGGAAGCATCTTCACTGATCACCTGTGCCGGCAAGGTGACCAGATCAACCTCCGCTTTAAACTCGAGCAGTTTGCGCAGCCGTTCGTTTGCGAGTCGAATCTCCTGAACCTGCATCAGTTCAGAATGAAGGAGTCTGTTTTGAGTCAACAACTGATCGTTCTTTTCAGCTGTATCGACCAACCAGAGGTAGTGGGTCCAGATATCGGCGGCCCCCTGCCAGATCGTATCGAGGGCGCTGTGTATCGGCACGGTCATCTGCAGGACAGCCCGCTCAAAGAGGGTTGACGCCCCACCCCGGCGGAGATTGGACGAGTAGAAAAGCAGCGAGACCAGAATAAGGGCACTGATCAGAATTTGTCTGCGATAACGCGTGAGCAGATCAAACATGAAACGACACTCCGGCTACTCCAGAAAAAAAAGAGGGCCACAGGCCCTCTTTTCTCGAAAACGTTAAATCAAGAGACAGATGGCACGAACCAACAGTTCAGGAGGCGATAGCAACCCGTCGCAACAGATCGATTTCGTCCAACACCTTGCCGGACCCGAGGACAACGCAAGAGAGTGGATCTTCGGCAATAACGACCGGCAGACCGGTCTCTTCACGCAGGAGAAGATCGAGGTTGCGCAACAGAGCACCTCCGCCAGCGAGAACAATCCCCTTATCAACAATATCGGCAGCCAGTTCCGGCGGAGTCCGTTCCAGAGCCATCCGGATCGTCTCGACGATCGTGTTCACCGGCTCGGAGAGTGCTTCGCGAATTTCGGCGGCACTGATCGTGAGCGTCTTGGGGATACCACTGACCAGGTCACGCCCCTTCACCTCCATCGTCCCTTCGTCATCCCAGGGGTAAGCGCTGCCGATCTCGATCTTGATCTGCTCAGCTGTTCGTTCGCCAATCAGCATGTTGTACCGACGTTTCATATGCTGAGCGATCGCTTCATCCATCTTGTCGCCACCGACGCGAACAGACTTGGCATAGACGATCCCCGACAATGAGATAACGGCGACCTCGGTGGTGCCGCCACCGATATCGACAATCATATTGCCGGACGCCTCGGTAATCGGCAGACCGGCACCGATCGCTGCCGCCATCGGCTCTTCGATCAGATAAACTTCACGGGCTCCGGCCGATTCGGCCGCCTCACGCACCGCTCTTTTTTCGACCTGGGTAATTCCGGACGGAACGCAGATCACAATCCGCGGACGGGCCATGGTCTTGCGATTATGAACCTTCTGGATAAAATACCGGAGCATCTCTTCGGTGATGTCAAAATCGGCAATGACGCCATCTTTCATCGGTCTGATAGCGATGATACTGCCGGGTGTCCGGCCGAGCATTTTTTTCGCTTCCATACCGACCGCCAGGACCTTGGTCTGCCCCAAATGATCTTTTTGTACAGCCACTACCGACGGTTCACTGACAACGACCCCTTCCCCCCTGGAAAAAACCAGAGTATTGGCGGTGCCGAGGTCGATTGCAAGGTCATTGGAGAACAAACCCCAGATTGCGTCGAAAAGATTTGCCATGACAGTCACTCTCCCTGACAGGGATACGGCGGATACCGTCCCTAAAATAGTTGCTAACACTAACAAAATTTACACTCGCTTTGCAAGAGAGAAAAGCAAAAAGTTATTGCATTTAAACCCCTTATTGTCTAACATTCGCCACTATTCAGAGCAAAATCACCCCTCTCGCAAGGAGTAAAATAGATATCATGCTTGACCTCATACGCAAGAAACAACAGACAACGCTCATAAAATTCGTTTTCTGGCTGATTATCGCCACTTTTGTCGGGACCATTTTTCTGGTCTGGGGGAAGGGGGACGACCGCGGCCCGGAGAGTGCTGCCGCAGCGATAACCGTAAACGGCATGGAGGTGAGTGCCGCGGAGTACAAAAACGCTTACGACAACCTCTATCGGTTTTATCAGAGTATCTATGGCAACAGTTTCAATGCCGAGATGGAAAAACTGCTCAAACTCAGCCAGAGCGCCTACGATCAGATCGTCCGCCAGATTCTTCTTCTTCAAGAAGGGGCGAGACTCGGAATTTCGGTCTCCCGTCAGGACGTGGTCGACGCCATCGCCCAGATTCCACAGTTTCAGGTAGACGGCAATTTTGATCGGAATACTTATCTTCAGATTCTCTCTTATCAACGGATCACTCCGGACGCTTTTGAGGCTGACCAGAAGCGAACGCTTCTGACACAAAAAACCGAGTCGACCCTCAAGGACGGCGTCACTGTCAGCGCCGCCGACATTGAAACAGAATTCGTAAATCAGAATGAAACCGTCGATCTCTCTTTCGTCCGTGTCAATCCGGCTGATTTCGAAAAAAATGTTCAGATCGACGATAAAGCGTTAAACAGTTTCTACGCCGAGAATCAGGAACAGTTCCGCACCCCCCCCCGCATTGCGCTGCGCTACCTGCAGTTCGACCCGGCTCGCTACATCGATGAAGTCGAGCTCGAAGAAGAGGAGATCAATAAATACTACCGTCGCAATCTCGATCTTTATGCTACCGAAGAGGCGGTTGTCGCTTCGCACATCCTGATTAAAGTCGCGCCGACGGACAGCGCTACAAAAAAAGATGAAAAACGCAAGCTGGCCGAAAAGATTCTGGATCAGGTCAACGCCGGAGGTGATTTTGCCGCACTGGCTCGCAAATATTCAGACGATCCGGGGAGCGCCGGCAAAGGGGGCGATCTCGGTTCATTCGGCCGCGGCACCATGGTTTCTGAATTTGAGCAGACCGCCTTCTCTATGAGACCCGGCGAAGTCAGTGATCTGGTAGAGACCCAATTCGGACTGCATATTATCAAACTGTCCGATTACATCAAAGCAGACATCAAACCGCTCGACGAGGTGATTGATCAGGTCAAGGCGGGACTGCGGATTGAAAAATCGGCTAAATTCGCTTTTGAAAAAGCGATGGACGCCTACAACATCAACCGCAAGAGCGGCGATCTGGAAAAGGCAGCGACCGAATTCAACCTCGGCATCAAGGAGACCGGCCTCTTTACCCGCGAGCAGTCGATTGACGGGATCGGCACCTCGGCTGAAGTGACCAAAGCCGCCTTCGCACTGCAAGAGGGGGAGCTGGCCCGGCCGATCGCAGAGAAGAATGCGATCTACCTGATCACCTTAAAAGAACGCCAGGAGAGCCGCATCCCTGAGCTTTCAGCTATCCGGAGCAAGGTTGAGGAGGCGTATCGTCAACAGGAAGCCCACCCCCTCGCCCGACAGGCTGCCGCACAACTTCTCGCCGACCTGCAAGCCGGTAAAAAGCTGGAATCTCTGGCCAAAGGGGTCAAAGCCAAGGTTGAGCAGACCGGGCCGTTTGCCCGCACCTTCGGCGATTCGGTTCCGCGCATCGGCGAATCCGCCGATCTAACCAAGGCTGCTTTCGAACTGACAACCGAAGCACCGGTGGCCCCGAAGCTGTACGAGATCGGCGGACGGTTTATCGTTGTCACGTTAAAACAGAAAATTGCGGCAGACCTTGCGCAGCTCGACGAAGTCAAGCGCAATGAACTCAGGACATCCGTTCAGGCCGCAAAACAACGCGAACTTCTCGATCTACGTCTCGAAACCTTAAAAAATGAGGCCGAGATCACTCTTTCACCCTACATCCTCTCACTTGGAGTTGTGAAATGATTCCGATTATCATGAACTGCGACCTTCCAGACCTCAATCTGGTCAACCGCGGCAAAGTCCGCGATATCTACGACCTCGGTGAGCACCTTTTGATCGTCACATCCGACCGGATCTCTGCCTTTGATGTCGTCATGGATCAGGGGATCCCGTACAAGGGACAGGTTCTCAATCAGATGTCGATCTTCTGGTTCAAGCAGATGGACGGCCTGATTCCGAACCACATTGTCGCGACCGAAGTTGATGATTTTCCCGTCGCAACCCACAAATATCGCGCTCAGCTTGAAGGGCGGAGCATGTTGGTCAAAAAAGCACAACCGCTCCCGGTCGAGTGCATTGTGCGCGGTTACATCTCCGGTTCCGGCTGGAAAGAGTACCAGCAAAAAGGGAGCATTTGCGGCATTGAACTCCCGAAGAATCTACTGGAGAGTTCAATCCTCCCCGAGACCATCTTCACCCCCTCAACCAAGGCCGATCTCGGATCTCATGATGAAAACATCTCGATGGCCGAGACGATCAAGCTGCTCGGACAAGAGACCGCCGAACAGATCAGCGACATCTCCCGTAAAATTTATACCAGGGCGCGTGAATTCGCCGACACCAAAGGGATCATCATCGCCGACACCAAATTTGAATTCGGTTTTTTTGCCGACGAGTTGATCTGGATTGACGAAGCATTGTCACCCGACTCATCGCGCTTCTGGCCCAAAGAGAGCTACAAGCCAGGCGGTCCGCAGGCGAGTTTCGATAAACAGTTTCTGCGCGATTACCTCGAGACCCTCGATTGGGGGAAAGTTGCCCCGCCGCCGCAACTGCCGGACGAGATTGTCCAAAAGACTTCAAAAAAGTATCGCGAAGCGCTTTTTCTGCTGACCGGAATCAAGATCGGATAGCACAATTAATTATCATTCACGACGGGGCCGGATCGGCCCCGTCGACATTGAGGCCATGCCAATCAAGACGCGACTCACAACCTGCCGAAACAGACTCTATCTGGCTCTTGCAGCGCTTCTGCTGATCGTCTCCTGCACCCCCCCCCTCCCGCCTGCCGACCCCACGCGCGCGGCGCAGCTGCGCAATGAAGGGCTCAAATTCGAGCTCAGAAATGACTTTACCGCGGCAACCCGTCATTACATGGAAGCAACACGCTACGATCCACACAACAGCAGCGGCTATCTGAAACTGGCAGAATTTCAGGAAGCGGACGAGAATCCGCAGGCAGCCTTTAAGACCTACGACCGAGCCTTGAATTTTCTCCCAAAGAGCGATCCCGAGCGTGAATTTATCCTCTACCGCTCCGCCCTTCTTCTCGCCGGTAAACTCAACCAGGCCCATATCGCCCAAAAGCGTCTGGGACAACTCAGCAGTCCCGTCTTCCAGAGTGACCTCGCCGGAGTCATCGACCTGCACCAGAACGAATTGAGACCGGCCCTCAAGCAGTTCCAGTCAGCCCTGAAGCACGATATGACAGATGATCAATTTGCCCGGATCTATTTCCATGTTTCCCAGGCCTACGATCAACTCGGCGATGAAGCACACAGCCGGCAAGCGCTGCTGATCGCTGTCCAAAAGGCGACCTCCCGTGATCTCAAAGAAGAGATCAGACACTTTTTTGAAGCGATGTTGACCCGATAGCTCTCTATTTGCGTAAACTTGACTCCGGCCAGGCAACGCCTCCTCGCTTCTCTTTTTGTTTTCGTACCGATTGGCCTGTGCTATGGTATGCCAATTTTTTAAAAGGAGAGCTTTTCATGCTGGATAAATTTTTCAAGCTGAGCCAAAGGGGGACCAATCCTCGTACCGAAGCGATTGCCGGCATCACTACCTTTTTAACCGCCGGCTACATCATCTTTGTCAATCCAGCCATCTTGTCTGATGCAGGTATGGACAAAGGGGCTCTGATTACCGTCACCTGTCTGGTTACTTTTCTGGCCACCATGCTGATGGCGCTCTGGGCCAATGCCCCTTTGATGATGGCCCCTGGCATGGGACTCAATGCGTTTTTTACCTACACCCTCGTCCTCGGCCACGGCCTCGCCTGGCAAACCGCCCTCGGTGTTGTTTTCCTCTCCGGTCTCTTCTTTCTGGTTCTGACCCTGGTCGGACTGCGCGAACGCATTGTCCGTGCTATTCCAGTCTCTTTACGCCTGGCTGCGTCGGTCGGTATCGGCCTGTTTATCGCCTTTATCGGCCTGAAAAATCTCGGTCTAATCACCCAAAGCCCGGCGACCCTCGTCCAGTTAGGTGAGCTGTCCGGAACGGTTCTGGTCGGACTTATCGGTCTGCTTTTGATCGCAATCCTTGAATCGTGCAAGATTCGCGGCTCGATACTGATCGGCGTCGTTGCCACAACCATCATCGGAATGCTGTTCGGCTTCGCCCCCTTCCCCGACGCCATTATCGCACTCCCCCCTTCTATGGCTCCGATCGCCTTTCAGCTCGACATTCCGGGGGCGCTTAAATTTTCCCTCTGGGCCAGCATCTTCTCCTTCATGTTTGTCGATCTGTTCGATAGCCTCGGCACCCTGCTCGCCGTCTGTCGTGAAGCCGGTATAGAAGAGAAGAACGGCAGCATTCCGGCTCTGCCGAAGATGCTGACCGCCGATGCGGTCGCGACGGTCGGTGGTGCGCTGCTCGGGACCAGCACGACGACGACCTACATTGAATCGGCGGCTGGCGTCGCCGATGGCGGCCGAACCGGACTGACCAGTCTGGTGACAGCCTCCCTGTTTTTGGTTGCCGCCTTCTTTACCCCTTTGGTCGGAGCTGTGCCACCCTTCGCTACGGCTCCGGCGCTGATTATTGTCGGCATCTTTATGTTGCGCACTGTTTCGCAGATCGATTTCTACAAATTTGAAGAGGCGCTCCCATCGTTTCTGACTCTGATTTTGATGCCATTGACATTTTCAATCGCCACCGGCCTCGCCTTCGGCTTCAGCTCTTATGTCCTGATAAAACTTCTGCGCGGGGAGATCAGACAATGCGATCCGGTTCTGATCGCTATCGCTCTGTTCTCTTTGATCAGTCTGTCCATTTAGCCGCCCTTGTCGCTATTCACATCAAGGGAAAAGGCTGAACTTCTCGACATAATTCAGACGCGCTTCACCACGAATCGTGCCGGCACAATGAGGACACAATTCTATTGACAGCAGATAATCAACTTGATATAAGTACGACTCTTTTCGGGGCTATAGCTCAGCTGGGAGAGCGCTTGAATGGCATTCAAGAGGTCAGCGGTTCGATCCCGCTTAGCTCCACCAAAAA
>JACUTX010000379.1 GCA_014859615.1 Desulfuromonadales bacterium
TCGGTCTGAACTGGAGTTCGTTTCTGCTGAACAACCTGATTCCGGTCACTCTCGGCAATATCGTTGGCGGGGTTGTTTTTGTTGCTGGGGCTTACTGGCTGACCTATTTGCGGAATAATAGATAAAAAAAACAGGAATCAGAGATTGGAATACAGTCTGATGACTTGGCCTATTAAAAGCACCCGTATCGTTACAGGGGAAAAAATTAAAATAGTTACCAACCAAATCCGCACTTATAATTGCAACATTTTACAATCAGACCCGCTCTACCTGTATCCATATTTCCAGAAGAAAATATCATACGATGTTGTGATTGAAATGAATGAGCGCAGGAATCATTAGTCGGATCGAAATGTTTGGTCGAAAATAGAATGTTACTGATTTTTTAAGCCGGTCGATATTATCAGGCCAATAGCGGTATTGCGACTTACCTGCCCGAGCAACGTGTCGCTCAAGTAACAAAAATTGAAAATGCGTCAAGAACTAAATCAATAACGATCAACGACGACAAAAGTATAAATGGAATAAACGCAAGCTATATCGACTCAACAGTAAAGGCTTTAAAAGACCTCCTCATTCCCGAGACGATTCTGATCGGGAATCGAGATTTGAATATTTAAAGATGACACAACCTTGAACCGTCAAGTCCCTACTTGGCACAATTCAAGCTTTATACCCCTTCGGGTTCATCTGCTGCCAACGCCACCCATCCTGACACATCTGCTCCAGATCCCGCACCGCCTGCCAACCGAGCGTCTCTTGGGCATAACCGGGATCAGCCCAGCAGGCGGCAATATCACCCGCACGGCGCGGTACGATCTGATACGGAATTTCGCGACCTGATACCCGGCTGAAAGCAGCGATCATCTCCAGTACGCTCGCCCCCTTTCCTGTGCCGAGATTGCAGGTGAACAGCCCGGACTCTCTGGACAATCGTTTCAGAGCCGATAAATGCCCGAGCGCCAGATCGACCACGTGAATATAATCGCGTACCCCGGTCCCGTCGACCGTGGCATAGTCATCGCCAAAAACCGAAAGAGTGGCGCGTTGACCGACAGCAACCTGAGTGATAAAGGGGAAGAGATTGTTCGGTATCCCGCACGGATCTTCACCGATCAAGCCACTGGGGTGAGCACCGACCGGATTGAAATAGCGCAGAATTGCGATCCGCCATGTTGGATCGGCAACATGCAGATCACGCAGCATCTCCTCGATAAACAGCTTCGTGCGTCCGTAAGGGTTAGTCGCAGAGGTCAAGGCTGTTTCTTTAATCGGCAGAGTCTGCGGATCACCGTAGACCGTCGCCGAAGAGCTGAAAACCAGACGCTTGCAGTCGAATTCAGCCATCACTTCACAGAGGGTTGCTGTGCCGCAGATATTATTCTGGTAGTAGGAGAGCGGCTTCTCAACTGACTCTCCCACCGCCTTCAGACCGGCAAAATGAATCACCGCCTGCGGCTGATGCGCCGCAAAGAGACGGGTCAACGCCTCCCGGTCACGGATATCTGCCTGCACAAATTCCGGCGTGATTCCGGTAATCGCAGCGATCCGCTGCAAAGCAACCGGGGAACTGTTGCAGAGATTATCGATCACCACCACCTGCTCTCCCGCCTGTATCAACTCAACCACTGTATGTGACCCGATAAAACCGG
>JACUTX010000380.1 GCA_014859615.1 Desulfuromonadales bacterium
AGGGGGGGGGACGTCTTTGCTTGCCGCATATGAAACCGCAGCAGCAGGGGGGGTACTCGACCTGCGTGTCGGTTTCCGAAGAAGCGAGAATTCCCGAACCGCGCCTAAAGACTACTTTTTGTGGACGGAGAGTAAAGAAGGGGGCTTTGGTAATCTGGATATTCAGCAGGACTCTTACGAGTTTAACCTTGACTGGTTGTCAAGTACAATGATGTCCGGGGATGCTGCCCACAAACTGAATGCCGGAATGCAATGGCTGTATACTTCTAGCAGCTACGATCGAGATGAGACCAGTTATGCCTATAGAACGTCTGTCCCCATTAGTCCTCCAGACCCTTTAGCGGACTGTGTATCGGATCCGATTGCCTGTATTCCCGGAGATCAATATTTGAGCAAGCGCAGTGTTTATTCGGCCAGTCACTCCCGGGCAAAGCTGAATCAGGCTGCGTTGTATCTGGAGGATCAGGTCAGTCTGGGGCGACTTGAATTGCGACCTGGGGTCCGATTCTCCTACGATGACTTGATGGAAAATATTGACACTGCACCTCGTTTGGCCAGTAGTTATGATCTGTTTGGCAACGGTCGGAGTAAAGTAATCGCCGGTTGGAACCGTTACTACGGAGATACTCTTTTGACTTATAAGCTGCGTGAAGGGATCGCCTTATCTGAAACCCAGAGCCGCTCGACCGTGATCGATAACGATGTAGAATGGACAACTGCCAGCCTGGTTCTTGTCAGCGATCAATTTTCGAAGCTGAAAACACCATTTACGGATGAAACGGTTGTCGGCTTCGATCAGTTACTGTGGGGTGGGACGACAGGGTTTCGTTATGTTCGGCGCGATGGTGAGGACGAATTTGCCAGGGAACGGGATGCAGCGGTTAGTGGTGAAGTTCGCTACTCCCGGCTGAACAATAATGGCAAAAGTCATTATGAAAGTTATCGCCTTTCTTGGGAACGACATTGGTCAGCGCAGTTCTTGAGTATGAATATTGCTTACGCCAGTTCGACGTCAACTCATGACGACTATGATGATATTCTGGTGATGGACGATCTGAATGAGCAAATCTGGTACGACGGCGAATTGCTTGATGCCGATGAGTTACCGCGAAATGATTTTAATCGCCGGTGGGTCGCGAGTCTTCTCTACTCGGTGGCGATGGATTACGGATTCCGGTTTACTAACACGACAAATTTTCGCAGTGGGTATGAAAATATTATCAAGAGTAGTGAGCCCCCGATAACAATCGATGGCATCGATTATAGTATTTACTATAAAGAAAAGCGGCCAAGTTCGACCATTTTTGACTGGCGAATTGATTGGATCCCCCCCGCATTTCCTGCACAAGCGCTAACCGTGACGCTGGAGATATTTAATCTGTTGAACAAACGGACTTATGTCGGGGGGGCAACCGACGAGTATGAACTCGGCCGTCAATTCTGGGCCGGAGTAGAATACACATTCTAAAAGAGCTTTTTGCTATTACCGTGATTCATTCAAAATTACTGCGCCGATAAATTCTGTCTGCTCCTCATCATTTGTCAGAGTAAGATTGTAGACCCCCGGTATCGATTGCGGTGGAATTCGTAAAGCGATTGATTCAGGGTGATTTTCAAGATCGATCGGTTGTGGCAACGGGAGCAGAATC
>JACUTX010000381.1 GCA_014859615.1 Desulfuromonadales bacterium
CGGGTTAACTCAAAGGCTCTCAAGGAGAGGCGACATCTATCCTGACACAGGGGGAAACCAACCATGTTTATTGATTTATTAACTCAGTTACGGATTTTGTTGGTAGTCAGCAAAGTGACCTTAACACTGTTGACTCAAGTCAATTTCGGGCCAAGAACCGATCGAGCTGATTAGCGAAGGTCTGTTTATCATTCGGACCGATCGCTGCCGGTCCGCCGGTCTCCACCCCGGCCCCGCGGAGTTCATCGAGCATATTGCGCACCGCGAGCCGTTCGGCAATATTGTCTGCCGTATAAAACTGGCCGCGCGGGTTTAAGGCGAACCCTTCTTTTGCGATCGCAGCCGCTGCGAGCGGAATATCGGCAGTGATCACCAGATCGCCGGAATTGATCAGCTCGACAATCTTCTCATCGGCGACATCGAAGCCGGCTCCGACGACCAACGAATCGATATAAGGTGAAGGGGGGGTGCGTAACGGCTGATTCGCCACCAGGGTGATCTGCACCTTTTTTCGGTCTGCCGCGCGATAGAGGATCTCTTTGATCACCCTCGGGCAGGCGTCGGCATCAACCCAGATTTTCATAACGGCTTCTCTCCTCGATCGGTCGTTTTGATTATTATGCCACCTGTCGGGGCGAGTCCAGACGGTTCTGCCATGTAATTTCATGAATAAATAAGATCAAGACCGTCGGGTCTGAGACCCGATACCGACCCTAATCCCCCTTCTTCGCCACAAAAACTACATGCCGATACCCCCCCGTCCCGGTCTTTCACGGCTGGTTTTAAACCCGGCAGAAGCCAGCCGCTTATCGAACCCTTCGTCAAAGTTCTCCCCCCAGATTGTAAACAGGCCGTTCGGTTTCAGGGCGGTGTAGACATTGGCGATCGCCCGACTGCCGTAGAGCGGATCTTTGACCTTGTCGGTTTTATGATGCGGCCCCTTGTAGAGATCAAAGACCACCGCATCAAATTTCTGACTGTTCGTATCGAGAGCCGTCCGACGCACCAGATCCGCGACATCGCCGATCTCGACCGTCACCCGCGGATCGGTGACGGCACTGTCGGTTAAAAGCGCCAGCGACCCTTTGCACCAATCAACCACCGTCGGATTAAGCTCGGCAATAACCACATCGGCTGAAGCCGGGAGGGAATCGAGTACCGCTTTGAGGGTGTAACCCATGCCGAGACCACCGACCAGTACCCGCGGAGCCGGATGCTCTTTGAGATGTTGGCAACCGAGTTGACCGAGCACGATTTCGGAACGGTTGGCGAGGCTGTTCATCAGCACCAGTCCGCCGACGGTGATCAAAAAATCTTTTGCACCACGTTGCCGTAGCTCAAGGACCCCTTCATCGGTAGGGAAGCTTTCAAGAGTTTTCCAAGGCTGAGCCATTGCGTGCCTCGTTCAAGTATTAAAATAAGTTTGATTCTTGAATTTGTAAAAGTTGAGAATACAGGGAGTTTTGAACAGAGTAAACCTCTCTTGTCCCAAATTCTAATTTTCTGCGCGCGTAAAAGACCCGTCAGGCGGACAACCATGATTTAAATAAAAATCAAATTATTACAGGTATGTAATAGTATGACAGTTATTTCCAATCCTTAAGCTGCATGGTGAACTGATGGCTTCACTCCCTGCCT
>JACUTX010000081.1 GCA_014859615.1 Desulfuromonadales bacterium
CGGGACGTTGTGCAGGTTCAATCAACGGCGACGAAACTGTTAGGCCCCACTTTTGGCGCGAGTCAGTTTGTTCTGATCGGTGAAGTCGGCGTTACGCATGTCAATGATATGCCGGATAAAGATGAACTGCGCCTGGATGGCCCCGGGACACCCATCAGCGGCAATGCCAATCTGGCCGCCTTTCATTTTGGTAAAATTGAGCCAGCTGACGCTTTTGCCGACGCCACCTCCTGGGGATATCGTCTGGCGACGCGACTCGACTATGACAACGCCATTGGCGCGGTCACTCTCTCTCCACGGGTCGCCTGGCAGCACGACGTCAACGGCAACAGCCCCGGACCCGGTGGCAACTTCATCGAAGGGCGCATGGCAGTCACGGTGGGGATTGGCGCCAACTACCTCAACAGCTGGACCGCCGACTTGAGCTACACCAATTTCTTCGGCGCCGGACGGTACAACCTGATCAATGATCGTGATATTGTCGCCGCCAACATCAAATACTCATTCTAAACGATAGGGGAATTACTATGCGTCTGAAAAAAAATATAACTCTCGGAGCGACTCTGCTGTTTGTCGGCATCGCGTCCGTCTGCTGGGCGAAATTGACGCCGGAAGAGATTGCCCGGCTCGGAAAGGATCTGACACCGATCGGTGCTGAACAAGCCGCGAATGCCGACGGGACGATCCCCGCGTGGACCGGGGGGATTACCACCCCGCTTGCCGGTTATAAAAAAGGGGATCATCACCAGGATCCTTTTGCAGCGGACAAGATCGAATTCAGCATTACCAATGAGAATCTGGAAAAATATTCTGATAAATTGACGGTCGGTCATCAGGCGATGCTGAAGGCTTATCCGACTTTCAAGATGAACGTTTATCCGACCCGGCGGAGTGCATCATCCCCCCAACGGATTTATGACGCCACCCGCAAGGTCGCTGCGACGGCCGAGCTGGTTAATAACGGTGACGGCGTTACAGGGACCGTCAACGGTATTCCGTTTCCGATTCCAAAATCAGGGATCGAAGTGATCTGGAATCACTTGCTGCGCTATCGCGGGGATATGGCGTCACGCCAAATCGCCCAGGCGGCTTTGACTCGTGGTGGCGACTATACCCTGGTCAAGTTTGACGACGAATTTAATCTTGTCTACAGCAAGGCGGGGATAACCGAAAAGGAGCTCGATAACAAAATCCTTCTTTTCAAGCAGGTTGTCACCGCGCCGGCACGCTTAGCCGGCAATATTCTTCTTGTTCATGAAACTCTCGATCAGATCAAGGAACCGCGCGCCGCCTGGGTCTATAACCCCGGGCAGAGACGAGTCAGAAGAGCACCAAACGTCTCCTACGACAATCCCGGTACCGCTTCCGACGGGATTCGGACCAATGACCAGTTCGATATGTTTAATGGTGCCACGGACCGCTATAATTGGGAACTGGTCGGCAAAAAAGAGATTTATGTCCCTTATAACTCTTATACGCTGCATAGCGACAAGCTCAAATACAAAGATATTCTGACCCCTTTGCACCTCAACCCGGACTATCTGCGCTATGAGCTGCACCGGGTCTGGATTGTCGACGCGACATTAAAAGACGGGGAGAGACACCTCTATAAACGGCGCACTTTCTATATAGATGAGGATAGCTGGCAGATCGTCGCTGTCGATATCTATGACAACCGGGATCAATTGTGGCGGGTATCAGAAGGGCATTCGATCAACTACTATGAGGTGCCGACCTTCTGGACAACCCTTGAAGTTCACACCGATCTGCAAACCGGTCGTTATATCGCAATCGGTCTGGATAACGAAAGCAGCATGTATAATTTTGACATCAAGCGGACTCTGAACGATTTTTCACCCGGGGATCTGCGTCGATCTGGACATCGTTGAACATTAAATAATCACTGTTTTGTTTGCTTTTTTGCGGTCGGGTCGGTATCGGCTCGACCGTTTTTTTTAATCAGGATACACTGTGAGATGGTCGATTATGAAAAATTATTTATCTCAATACAGCTTTAAACTGATCATTTTTCTGATCTTTTTCGTCTCCTGTTATTCTGTCTCTTGTGCGACGGGGGATGAAAATTCGGTCATTGCACCCCTTGCAACGCACTCCCTGCTTCTTGATATGAAACGTGCAGAAAGTGCGCTTATTGCTGTGGGAGAGCGTGGACATATCCTGATCAGTGAGGATAACGGCAACAGCTGGCAACAACAACAGGTTCCGACCAGGACCACTTTAACCGGCGTCTATTTTACAGACCGTCTGCATGGCTTTGCGGTTGGTCATGATCAGGTCATTTTGCGCACACGAAATGGCGGGGTGAGTTGGGAGCTTCTCTATGAAGATATCGAAGCCGAGACGCCTCTGCTCGATCTCTATTTTCTAGATCAGCAACACGGCTTTGCAATTGGCGCTTACGGTCTGTTTCTGGAGACGTTCGATGCGGGAAACAGCTGGTCAAAGAGATTTATCAGTGAAGATGATTTACATCTGAATAAAATTTTAAAAATTGGTAACAGCCTGTTTATTGCTGCAGAAGCGGGTCTTGCTTACCGTTCTGATGATGACGGGGAAAACTGGATCAGCTTGACGCCTGATTACAATGGATCATTTTTTGGTATTTTGCCCATGACCGGCGAACGATTGCTGCTGTATGGATTACGCGGTCATCTGTTTCGTTCAGAGGATGCTGGTGAAACCTGGGAACAGATAGAAACAGTAACGGAAGCGAGTCTGACCGCCGGTCTGCGTTTGAATGACGGGAGGATCGTTATCGCCGGAATGGCCGGAGTTCTTCTCGTCAGTGATGACGATGGCCAGAGTTTTGAGCTGCAACAAGATCCTGAACGCCGGGGCTACAGCAGCTTACTTCAGAGCGCTGACGGCGCTATTGTTGCCGTAGGAGACTTCGGCGTTGCCAGATTTTCACAAACCAGTCTGCTTTCAGATAAATAAGGGGGCAGGAGATCTTTATGAAATTGGATATTTTGATATCGAGCCTTGAAAGGGTCGTTTTTAATAATCGCCGTCTGTTCCTCGGGTTTTTTATTCTGATGACGCTGCTGATGGCTTATTCCGTTACCAATCTGCGCATTGATGCCGGATTCAGCAAACTGCTCCCTCTCGAACATGAATACATGCAGACCTATGTTGAGCATCAAAAAGAGTTCGGCGGTGCAAATCGGGTTTTAATCGCCCTGATGACAAAACAGGGCGATATCTTTACTCCGGAGTTTTTTGAGACGCTGCAGAAAGCGACCGATGATGTCTTCTTCCTCCCGGGAGTCGACCGCGCGCAGGTCACTTCGCTCTTTACTCCGAATGTCAGGTTTACCGAAGTTGTTGAAGACGGGATCGCCGGCGGCAATGTTATTCCGGCAGATTTTGAACCGACGGCCGAGGGGTTGGAAATAGTTCGGAAAAATATCCTTAAGGCCGGGATTGTTGGTCGATTGGTGGCCAACGATTTCAGTGGAGCAGTGATCAGTGCGCAACTGTTGGAAATCGACCCGAGCAGTGGTGAAAAGCTCGATTTTATTAAAGTTGCAGACCTGCTCGAAGAGAAGATTCGCGATAAATACCAGAGCGATGAGGTGAGCGTTCATATCATAGGTTTTGCCAAAGTTATCGGTGATATTGCTGATGGAGCAAAACGTGTCATCCTGTTTTTCTTTGTCGCTTTTGTTATTACGTCTTTACTGGTTTTTTTGTATACCCGTTCCTATCTTCTCAGCCTGATCCCTTTGAGCTGTTCACTGATTGCTGTTATCTGGCAACTCGGACTGCTCCCGCTGCTCGGTTACGGCATCGACCCGATGGGGCTGCTGGTCCCGTTTTTGATTTTTGCCATCGGTGTCAGTCATGCTGTGCAGATGATCACTGCCAATACGGCAGAAGTGCGTGCTGGCGCCGATCGACTCAGCGCGGCCAAAGCGAGCTTTCGCCAGCTGCTGATCCCCGGTTTTATTGCACTGGCCAGTGATACCATCGGTTTTGTGACGATTTATCTGATCGATATCAGAGTGATTCAGGAGATGGCGGTGACCGCCAGTCTCGGGGTTGCCGTTATTATTATGACCAATCTCGTCCTTTTGCCGATTCTCCTCTCTTACGTGCGGACCGGCAACCGTTACCAGCGGCGTGTCGATCAGCAGATCAGTCTCTTGAGGCCTTTCTGGCGTTTCTTCGAGCAGGCCGCCGAACCGAAGCCTGCCATGATTATTCTGACTGTTGCCGTCATTCTCTTCGGGTTCGGACTCTGGAAGGGGTCGGATGTGAGAATAGGTGACATGCATCGCGGCGTCCCCGAGCTGCGGTCTGATTCCCGATACAATCTCGATAGTGCTGTTGTGACCGAACATTTCTCTATCGGTGTCGATGTGATCACGGTGATTGTTGAAACCAAAGCTGACGGTTGTGTCGATTTCGACATCATGACGGCGATCGATCGTTTTACCTGGCATATGAATAATGTTGCAGGGGTGCAATCGGTCATTACCCTCCCGGGAATTGCCAAGGTGATCAATTCCGGCTGGAACGAGGGGAGTCTGAAATGGCGGGTTTTGCCGCGTAATCAATCGACCATGGTCCAGGCTGTCGGTTATGTTCCGACCAGCAGTGGTCTGCTTAATTCCGACTGCAGCGTTATGCCGGTGATGATCTTTACCAAAGATCACAAGGCTGAAACCATCGCAAAGATTGTATCCGAAGTTAAAAATTACCGGGAAACCACAGCCACAGAGAATGTGAAATTCAGACTGGCAACCGGCAATGTCGGGGTTATGGCCGCGACCAATGAGGAGGTCTCGGCAGCCCAGTTCCCGATTCTGCTCTATGTCTTCAGCGCTGTTATCCTGCTCTGTTTTTATGAATTCCGTTCGGTTCGTTCGGTTCTTTGTATTGTAATCCCTCTAGCACTCGTCTCTCTTCTCGCCTATGCGTTAATGAGCATCTTTCAAATCGGCTTAAAAGTCTCCACCTTGCCTGTGGTCGCCCTGGGCGTTGGGGTCGGAGTCGATTACGGTATCTACATCTTCAGCCGCCTGCGCAGTTATCTGATTCAGGGACAATCATTACAGCAAGCCTATCTGCATACGCTGGCGATCACCGGAAATGGTGTAGTTTTTACCGGCGTCACTCTTGCGATCGGCGTTTCAACCTGGATCTTCTCCCCGCTCAAGTTTCAGGCAGATATGGGGATTCTGCTGACGTTTATGTTTTTGGTCAACATGCTTGGCGCTATACTGCTTTTACCGGCTCTCGCCTGTTTTCTGCTGAAAGAAGAAAAAAAGAGGTAGGGGAGTTGCATATATTAAGACCAACAAAACCTTGCTTAATCGTTGCTGATTTGGCAGAATCATCACATTAAATTTAATCTAATCCTGATATGGAGGTTTCAATCATGCAGCAACGCTTATCTCTTGTCGTATTTCTGATGTTTTTACTACTGCTTACCGGCTGTGCCGGGGCTGTTAAGGCGAATCTTAAAGGGAATCCTGAACTGAAGCAGGTTGCCGTCGTTTCGCTGGCTATCAGTGATTGGGGGGGGTCGGTCGATTCGAATAGTGTCGGTGGTCACTCTGTTTCATCGTTGATACAGGGAGCGACTGCAAAGATGCTGGCCGTCACCGAAAAAACCTTGTCTGAACATTGGCAGGTTGTTGCCGTTAAAACGTTTATCACCAGCAAGGGATACCGTAAAGCGGCTGAAGATATCAAGGTTTCGGTCTATTCGCCAATCATCACTAAAAAAGAGATGCCGTTGTTTGGCCCCGGTTTCAAAAAAGGGGATATTACTCCGGAAAAGGCTCGTGAGCTCTGCAAAACGCTGAAAGTTGACGCTGTTGTTCTGGTCTTCTCCGAATGGACCCAGGCAACGGGAGGTTTTGTGCCGCTTACCCGGGCAAAAACAAAAAATATCGTCTCCTTCTGGGATAAAAATGGGGATAAAATTTTCTACCGTCGTATCGATATGGTCGGGAAAAAAGTTTTAGGGGGGCTCGGTATCAAGGCGGTCAATAAAGAGACAATCAATGAGTGGACAGACAGTTACACCTCTTCGCTGGAAAAGATGTTTAAATCGCTCTGATCTCTGCTCTTTTGTCTGATAGGAGAAAAGACCGGTCAGCGCAACGCGGACCGGTCTTTTTGGTCTTTAAACGATCGGTTTCAGTAAAATAATCTTACACGAAACCCTTTACAAAAGGCTCCAAGGTTCACAACTCTTATGTTGCTCTCATTTTTCGCTGTTATTTCAGGACTGATACTTTTGATCTGGAGTGCTGATCGTTTTATCGAAGGCGCTTCAGCGACCGCTGACCATTTTGGCATGCCACCGCTTTTGATTGGTATGGTCATTGTCGGTTTTGGAACTTCTGCCCCGGAGATGGTCGTTTCGGCACTGGCCGCATCACAGGGGAACCCCGGCATCGCCCTCGGTAACGCTTATGGGTCAAATATCGCAAATATCGCTCTGGTTCTGGGACTGACCGCTCTGATCAGTCCGATTGTTGTGCAGTCCAAGGTATTACGCAAAGAGCTGCCGCTCCTCACTGTTGTGACGGCGCTGGCCGGTTTTCAGCTCTGGGATGGTGAAATTACCCGGATAGAAGGGGTGGTTCTTCTTTGCGTCTTCGCCGTCGTGATGGGCTGGACGATCTGGCAAGGGGTAAAAAATAATGAGGAAGTCATGGGGAGTGAAATGGCGCTCGATATCGATATCCACGCCATGCCGTTTAACCGCGCACTTTTGCGGTTGGTTGTCGGTCTGACTCTCCTTGTTGTAAGTTCGCGCATCCTGGTCTGGGGAGCGGTTGCGATCGCCCGGGGTTTTGGTGTCAGCGACCTGTTGATCGGCTTGACTATCGTTGCGGTCGGAACGTCGCTGCCGGAGCTGGCTTCGGCTATCATCGCAACTCGCAAAGGGGCCCATGACATCGCGCTGGGGAATGTTCTCGGCTCGAATCTTTTTAACACCCTGGCGGTGGTCGGTATTGCTGGTACGATTCAACCGATGAGCGTTGAACCGGTCGTTATTTCTCGCGACCTGCTGATGATGGCCGTCTTGACTTTATCGATCTTTGTTTTCGGTTATCGTTATCGAAGAGTTGGGCGCATTAATCGTTGGGGCGGGGCTCTTTTGGTCTGCTCATATCTCGTCTACAACGGTTATCTGATTCATGATTTTTTTTAAATATAGCTGGCTGATTTGTTTTTTTGATGACCTGGTCGAATCAAAGGAGATAGTGCATGAAACTCTTTATCATCCTCGGCAGCCTGAATGCCTTTATCGGCGTCGGACTCGGCGCTTTTGGTGCCCACGGGCTTAAAACAAAAGTGACTTCTCAGATGCTGGCGGTGTGGGAGACGGCGGTTCAGTATCATCTGATTCATGCCCTTGGTCTGCTCCTGATCGCCATTTTTTGCCAATTAATACCAGACAGTTTTCTGTTGCGAACCTCTGGCTGGCTGCTGCAGATCGGCATCGTTCTTTTCTCCGGCAGCCTCTATCTGCTGGTGTTGACCGGCACAAAGCCGATCGGCATCATCACGCCGATCGGCGGCATCGCTTTTCTGGTCGGTTGGCTGCTTCTTGCCGTCACCGCCTGGCGACAGTCCGTCTGAAAGTTTTGTCTCTATTTAATCGATTCCGCCAGAGGAGGGAATAAAATGGAGAGCGAAAAGATCAAGGTTCAGACCGAGAGTGGTCAGACGCTTGAGGTTGTGGTCACAGATAAACAGCCTGACGTGATCTATATTGCCATCGGCGAGGGGATCAATAACGTCAAGTGTCGGCTGGTGCCGAGCCGCAACGGGCTCGCCTATGTTGGAAACGTGATGGGGCGTGAAATCATTTATGCACGGAGCGTAAAAGAGGTGAAGGCCGATATTGCACAGAGTGAGACGATGCGGTTTCAGCACAAAGTTCGCTGATACTTTTTTTCATGAACTTTGATTCAGGGGTTTTTATGACAGTGAAAATCGGTGTAATCAGCGATGTTCATGCAAATGCGCCTCCTTTGAATGAAGCGCTGGCACTCTTTGCCCGCGAAGGGGTTGACACCATCCTCTGTGCTGGCGATATTGCCGGTTACGGATCCGATCTTGCGCAGACAGTTCGGCTGCTTACAGAGAGTCACTCTCTGACTGTTGCAGGGAACCATGACCTCTGGGCCCTCGATAGCTCCAATTCAGTTCTGGATGAGTCTGTCGATAGTTACTTGCGATCTTTGCCGAAGAAGCTTGAATTTTTTGTTGCGGGAAAATCTCTCTATCTGGTTCACGCCAGTCCACCTGATTCGCAATTGAACGGCATTAAACTTTTAGACGAAAAAGGGCGTTTAATCGGGGCACAAAAAGAGTTCTGGAACGCCAGTCTGCATTCTTTTCCTTATGATCTGCTGGTGGTGGGTCACACTCATCAACTTTTTACTGAAAGGTTCGGAGATCTTCTGGTCGTGAATCCTGGCAGTACCGTCTTCAATCATAGCTGCATGATTTTACACTTACCAGAGATGGTGGTACAGATCTTGCCGTTGTCCGGCAAAAAACCGCTTCTCGCCTGGAACTGGGGGGTGGAAGCCCAGATGACCGGCATAAGCGAGTAGAGGTGAAAATCGCTATCTCCTTGGTTGTTTCAGCCTGATCTGTTAGGATGCACTTTCTTTTTTTTGTCAATCGGTCCTTAAAATAGAAAGGCTTTTACTATGACTCCGCTCGATAAGGCACTGAATATTCTGAAAGATGACCCGGAAAATATCGAAAACCGTCACCATTTTTACAGCCTGTTTCTTCAGACCTCTTTTTTTATCCCGACGTTCAATGAAAAAAGTGGCGACGTGACCAAGACTGAGGATGAGGAGTTACAACCGGAAAAAGCGATGCCTTTGATCATGGAGTCTGACGGGAGTGATTTCATGATGTTGTTTGATCATGAAGACCGCGTTGTTGCCTGGGCTGAAGAGGGTGTACAGTGTATCACGCTCCCCGGTTATGCGATTATTGCGATGACCACCGATCAGCTGCATCTGGCGATGAATATCGGCACCGATTATTCAAAACAGTTCGTCCCCGAAGAGATTAGCTGGCTTAAAGATGTCGTGAAATTAAGTGGCGAAGGTGGAGCCGGAAAAGAGTAAAAGGATGCAGGAATTACGGTCTTAATGGAGAAAGAATGGCCCTGTCCGCCACGATTTTTAAAGCTGAACTGCAGATTTCGGATATGGATCGCAACTACTATGGGGATCATCATCTGACCCTGGCACGGCACCCTTCTGAAACCGATGAGCGGATGATGGTGCGGCTACTCGCTTTTGCCCTGAACGCTGACGAACATCTTGCTTTTACGAAAGGGATGGGGATCGACGAACAGCCGGATCTCTGGTTGAAGAGTCTCTCCGATGAGATTGCTCTCTGGATCGATGTCGGTCTGCCGGAAGAAAAGCGGGTGCGCAAGGCATGTAATCGTGCCCAGAGGGTCTCTCTTTATCTCTACGGTGCCCGTGCTGCCGAACCATGGTGGCAGAAGAATGAACAGAAACTGCTACGTTTTCACAATTTGAGTGTGTTTCAGATTTCTGATGCGTCCTGCAACGAGATGACTCGTTTTGTGCAACGCAGTATGCAGCTGCAGTGCATGGTACAAGATGGTGAAATCTACCTGAGTGCGGGCGA
>JACUTX010000082.1 GCA_014859615.1 Desulfuromonadales bacterium
TTTTATTTAAGTCTGTTTACGCTGGTAATAATTCCAGAGACTCCGTTCTGGGCTAAAGCTCTGCTGAATCTGTTCATGTTTATCATCTCTTTTGCCTGGTATGCCACTGTCGCTCTACTGATTACAGATATACGCATACGACCACTGTTTCTGCGCGTCCAACATCTGGTCCAGGCTCTTCTCGGTATTCTTCTGATCGGGCTCGGAGGGCGATTATTCCTGACAGCTTTATAGGGAGGAAAGTATTTTTTAAATTTATTTTTTTCACACAATCTGCCTGAACACTGTATAATCACTACTAAAAGTCACGTCATGAGCTTCTTCATAAAGTTGTTTTGAATTTGTGTATTTTTGAATACATGTTTCAATTAGTGCGTAAGACATAACTCGACAGGAGAGAAATATGACAGAGCAGGATCATAACAAAGATGAGCAACAGGAAATCGGTTTCTATGAGAAATTGACCAAGCGAACGGCAGAGATTCTGGAAGAGGGGAAGAAGACCTTTGATGAGTCTCTGAAAAAAGCGGGCGAAGAGTTAAATAACGCCGGAGAATTTTCGAGTGAACAGGCTGAAAAGATCAAGGTATGGGTACGTAGAGACTTTGCCCTGATGGGTCAGCACGCTGAAAAAGCTCGTGATTCATTCAAAAAAGCAGTTGAACCTCATCGTGTGGCTGCCGGAGCCAAGAGTCTTTTTTCATCGGTTTTGAGTTCAACAGCCGAGACACTATCTGATTGGGCGGCAAAGACCGAGAAAAACCTTGAATATAAAACCGGTGAAGTGACCAGTCCGGGCACATTAACCTGCAAGATGTGTGAGGCTGAGATGCACTTGAAGTCGAATGTGCGGATCCCCCCCTGTCCAAAGTGCCACGCGACTTTATTTCGAAAATCTTATTAAAAAAAGCGCCCGGAAGGGCGCTTTTTTTTAATCTTTTTATCTTGTGAGCTGCCGATACTTGATCCGGTGCGGCTGTTCTGCCGCCGGACCGAGACGTTTTTTGCGATCCTCTTCGTACTCGCTCCAGTTCCCTTCAAAGAAGGTGACCTCGCTATCTCCTTCAAAGGCGAGAATATGTGTGGCGATCCGGTCGAGGAACCAACGATCGTGACTGATAATAACAGCGCAGCCGCCAAAATTTTCCAGTGCTTCCTCCAGTGCCCGCATGGTGTTGACATCAAGATCGTTCGTCGGTTCGTCAAGGAGCAGAACATTTGCCCCCTCCTTCAGCATTTTTGCCAGGTGTACCCTGTTCCGTTCACCGCCGGAGATCATGCTGACTTTTTTCTGTTGATCACTGCCGGAAAAATTGAAACGCCCAACGTAAGCGCGGGCATTAACCAGCTGGTTCCCCATTTCAAACTGATCCTGACCACCTGAAATCTCCTCCCAGAGGGTCTTGTTTGCATCGAGCTCACGAGATTGATCAACATAGGCGAGTTTGACCGTGTCACCAATTCTGAAACTTCCATTATCAGGTGTTTCCTGTCCGGCAATCATCCGAAAGAGGGTAGTTTTCCCGGCACCATTCGGGCCGATAATGCCGACAATTCCGCCAGGCGGCAGATTAAAATTAAGGTTTTCATACAGCAGTCGGTCGCCATATCCTTTAGTGACACCCTGTGCCTGGATGACAATATCGCCAAGGCGCGGTCCCGGTGGGATGTAGAGTTCGAGATCGCGGGTCTGTTTATCAGCTTCTTGCGCGAGCAGCTTTTCGTAAGCACTGATGCGAGCCTGACTTTTAGCGTGACGCCCTTTGGGCGACATGCGGATCCATTCGAGTTCGCGTTGGAGCGTTTTCTGCCGGGCTCCTTCAGTTTTTTCCTCTTTTTGCAGACGATCCTGCTTCTGCTCCAGCCACGAGGAGTAGTTCCCTTTCCAGGGGATACCATGCCCGCGATCGAGTTCAAGGATCCAACCGGCGACATTATCGAGAAAATATCGATCATGGGTGACGGCGATGATTGTCCCTTCGTAACGTTGAAGATGGTGCTCCAGCCAGGCGACGGTTTCGGCGTCGAGATGGTTGGTCGGCTCATCGAGCAGCAGAATATCGGGTTTTTGTAGCAAGAGTCGACAGAGGGCGACCCGGCGTTTTTCACCACCGGAGAGAACGTTAACCTTCGCATCGGCCGGCGGGCAACGCAGGGCATCCATCGCCTGATCCAGCTTGGAATCGAGATCCCAGGCATTGAGATGATCGAGTTTTCCCTGCACTTCACCCTGACGTTCAATCAATTTATCCATGTCGGCGTCAGGATCGGCAAAAGAGTTGTTGATCTCTTCAAACTCCTTGAGAAGATCGACCGTCTCCTGAACCCCTTCTTCAACAACTTCACGAACCGTTCGTGTTTCATTCAGCAGCGGTTCCTGCTCCAGGTAGCCGACGCTGTACCCTTTAGAGAGGACCGCCTCACCGTTGAAATCTTTATCAACGCCGGCCATGATTTTCAGTAGAGTGCTTTTACCAGAGCCGTTGAGACCGAGTACGCCAATCTTGGCCCCATAGAAGTACGAAAGAGAAATATCCTTGATAACCGGTTTTTTGTCATAAAACTTGGAAATTTTCATCATGCTGTAAATAATTTTTTTATCGTCTACGCTCATATTGAACTCCTGCTCAGGGTCGCTTTTGTTTATGGACGCGAATTTTAGCTTCTTTACGGGTGAGAATCCAGAGCTAAAAAAGATAAAGGGAGCCAATCAGGCTCCCTTTTGTTTCTGGACAGATCGGTTGTCACTCATCAGGGATTTTAAAGACAACATGCACACCCGGTAACGCTTCGAGTTTCGACATGTCAATGCTGGCGGTATCGCCGATCACCCCGACAATGACCCGATTGGCACCGGTCGACTGATGAAAATCGAAATCACCATCGACCAGATACTGCTTAACCTGTTGCAGCGACTTTTCGTCAGCATTTTTTTTCATGATAATCAACATGACGCTCAGAGTCCTTTCGTTTTGATCCGTTCCAGAGTTCGGGATTCATCAATAACGCGCTCAAACAGCCGAACAATGGCACTATCATCGAGTGGTCCCGGATTGTTGGCTGTCATGATGTCGAAAATACGCTTCTCACGTGCCGGGTCGTACACTGGAAGAGCGAGTTTTTTTTTAATCTCGCCAATTTTCAGAGCGAGGGCAGCTCGCGCATTAAAAATACGTAACAGATCACGATCAAACTGATCGATCTGTTCACGGTAGTCATCTATACTCAAAAGTTCCTCCTTTAGAATCTTTTTCTGATAAGCGTATCTTTTTTATAATGGACATCGTCCGTCTGCGGATAATCGAGGGTGTAGTGCAACCCGCGACTCTCTTTTCGTTTTAACGCAGAGCGAATAATTAATTCAGCCACGGTGGCAATGTTGCGTAATTCAATCAGATCTGAGGTGATGAAAAAATCCCAGTAATAGTCATCTATTTCTTCCTGTATCATCTGGATGCGGTGCAGCGCCCGGGTTAATCGCTTGGTTGAACGGACAATGCCGACGTAATTCCACATACTGAGACGGATTTCGTGCCAGTTGTGAACAACAATGACCTCTTCATCACTGTTTGTAGCACTCCCGCTATCCCAAATTTTCACTTCGGGGAAGGGTGGGGACATCTCCTTCAGTCGTTCAATAGAACGTTCTGCCGCGCGTGCTGCGTAGACCGCACCTTCGAGCAGGCTGTTGCTGGCAAGCCGGTTGGCGCCGTGCAGACCAGTACAGGATGACTCACCGATCACAAAGAGATTATGAATGTCTGATTCCCCCCATCTGTCAACTTTTACGCCACCGCAGAGGTAATGCGCAGCCGGAACGACCGGGATTGGATCTTTTGTAATATCAATACCGTAACCGAGACAGGTTTCATAAATATTGGGGAAACGGTCTTTAATGACGTCATCATCTTCATGGGTAATATCGAGAAAGACGCAATTGTCTCCATGCTTTTTCATTTCATTATCGATTGCGCGGGCGACGATGTCACGCGGAGCCAGATCTTTGAGTTTGTGATACTCAGGCATGAAAGCTGTGCCGTCAGCCCGCCGTAAAATAGCCCCTTCACCTCGCACTGCCTCTGATATCAGAAATGATTTGGCGAGCGGATGGAAGAGGGTGGTCGGATGAAACTGCATGAATTCCATATTGGCAATCGATGCCCCGGCCCGGTAAGCCATTGCCACCCCGTCACCGGTGGCAACATCTGGGTTACAGGTATAGAGATAAACTTTACCTGCGCCGCCGGTCGCCAAAACGGTGATACGAGCACCGAATGAGATCACTTCATCACTGTTGATGTCGAGAACATAAGCACCGATACAGCGGTCGGGTTTACCTCGTCGATACTTGATCTTGCTCTCAGTAATCAGGTCGATGGCAATATGTTGTTCGTAAAGAGAGATGTTGGGATGGGCACGAACCGCCTCAACCAGCGCCCGTTCGATCTCATGACCGGTCATATCCTTGGCATGCAGGATCCGACGTCTGCTATGTCCACCTTCCCGGGTCAGATCATACTCATCTTCTTCGTTACGGGTAAAGTTAACCCCCCAATTGATCAAATCTTTTATGGCATCAGGGCCCCCCTCAATGATCATTTTGACGACCTTGGGGTCTGAAAGATAGGCTCCGGCGACCATTGTGTCTTCGATATGCTCGGCAAAGGAGTCTTCTTCTGATGTGACAGACGCTATCCCTCCCTGAGCCAGATCCGTCGCTGTGTCTGATACTTTCCGTTTGGTAATCAGGGAAACGCTCCCTTTTTCAGCAACTTTCAAAGCGTATGAAAGCCCCGCGATACCACTTCCGATAATTAGAAATTCTGATATGATTTTCATAACTCACGTTATCCGTAGAAGGTTAATCTGTTGTTTGAGAAGTTCATTATGGTGAGCAAGTGAAAGAGTGTCAAGCCATCTCCAACTTCTTTAATATTTACTTGACAGCAGTCCCCCCTGCTGTTATTAAATACCTCTTTTTGATGGCCTCGTCGCCAAGTGGTAAGGCAACGGTCTGCAACACCGTCATCACCAGTTCAAATCTGGTCGAGGCCTCCATCATCAAAGCCAGCCTTTACCGGCTGGCTTTTTTATTTTCAGGGTGACCCATGTTTACACCTCTCGTGATTCTTATGTTTGCCGCCTTCGGCTCTATTGCCGGTTTTTTGGCCGGTCTGCTCGGCATTGGTGGCGGGGTGATTCTGGTTCCGCTGTTTCTTTGGGCCTTCACCTATGTCGGTATCTCCGACACCGTTCTGGTTCATGTCGCCATCGGCACCAGTTTAACGATCATCTTTCCAACAACAGCCAGCAGTACCTTCAGTCATTTTAGAAACGGTCATGTCAACCCCACACAGGTTTTGTATCTCTCAATCGGAGCGATGCTCGGGGCTTTGGGCGGGGCGACCCTGGCTACTTTTGTTGATGGGGATGTTTTGAAAGGGCTGTTCGGCTTGATGCAGATCGGTGTTGCGGTCAAGATTTTCAAACCGACCAAAATCGAGCATTTGGTGCCGGAACGAGAAATCCCGCCGTATAAACTCCTTCTGGTCGGCCTTGCGGCCGGTGCCTTCTCTGCTTTTTTTGGAGTCGGCGGCGGAGTCATCGCCGTGCCGATGATGCTGTTCCTGCTCTACTTACCGATTCATCGGGCGGTCGGAAACTCCAGCGCCATGATCGTATTGTCGTCAGTGGTCGGCGCTCTCTCTTATGTCATACACGGTTGGTCTGTCCCTGATCTCCCGGATTGGACTTTCGGTTATGTCAATCTTCCGGTGGTGGCCATCGTCGCTCCCTTTACCATCATAGCGGCCCGTTTTGGTGCCCGACTTGCCAACCGTTTTGAACGCGATAGACTGATGAAAATCTTTGCCGTTTTGCTGATTATAATTGGCCTGCGGTTACTGATCTCTCTATTCCTCTCTCTCTAGGCGGCACACCATGCAACGAGCACCTGCTGTTGCAGGGCAGTTCTACCCTGCAGATACATCATCCCTGTTAAGGATGCTGAAACAGTTCTGTCCACGTCAGGGGACGACAGTGAAGGTTATGGGCCTTATGGTGCCGCATGCGGGCTATATCTATTCTGGCGCTATTGCCGGCAAAGTGTACGATCAGGTCACGATTCCGAACCGGGTGATACTGCTTGGACCTAATCATCACGGTATTGGCCACCCGGGGGCTGTTTACTCAAAGGGGGACTGGGCTACACCTTTGGGGTCGATCAAAATAGATGCGCTGTTGGCTCAAGAGCTACTGTCTGCAACACCCTTACTGCAAGCTGACACAACGGCGCACCAGTTAGAACATTCCCTGGAGGTTCAGGTTCCGTTTATTCAGTATCTGAATCATCAGTCGACCCTTGTCCCGATCTGTCTCGGCCATCAGAGCTTGGATCATCTCTTGAAAATTGCGACGGCCATTGCCGCCGTTATCAGCAAAAATACCGATCCGATTCTGCTGATTGCCAGTACCGATATGACACATTTTGAATCGGCCGTGAGTGCTGCGCGTAAGGATCGTATCGCTTTGCAGTCCGTTGAAACCGTCGACGCAGAAGGGTTGTTTAAAAATGTTGTTAAGCAGCGGATCAGTATGTGTGGGTTTATGCCGACCGTTGTTTTACTGAAAGTGGCGCAATTATTGGGGATGACGCAGAGTACAATTGTCGTTTACGGAAATTCAGGTGATGTCACACACGATTATAATGAGGTCGTTGCTTACGCGGGAGCTTTGATCGGCCCGGGATAAAAGGCTTGTCTTAAAAGGTTTTTGCAAGGTATAAGAACAGGGTCTTTTCCAACCCTTTAAACTGTATCAACACTCACACTTCTGGTCGCTGCTAGCGACTTTACTTTTTGGAGGTATCGATGTCTGAGTTACGTGTCCGTTTTGCTCCAAGTCCGACCGGCCATCTACATATAGGTGGTGCCAGAACCGCTCTGTTCAACTACCTGCTGGCGCGTAAGGAACAGGGGACTTTTGTCCTGCGCATAGAGGATACCGATGTTGCCCGCTCAACCCAGGAGTCGGTAGACGCAATTCTCGACGCAATGAAATGGCTCGGTTTTACCTGCGACGAGGGGCCGGTTTACCAGTCTGAACGTTTTGAACTCTACCGTGAAAAGATTGATCAGCTGGTGTCCGAAGGGAAGGCCTACCGCTGCTACTGTCGTCAGGACGAGCTCGACCAGAAACGTGAAGCCGCCCAGGCAAAAGGGTTGAAACCAAAATATGACGGGACCTGTCGCGACCGGTCTGATCACCCTGAAAATACCCCTTATGTCATCCGGTTTCGTTCACCGCTAAGCGGCGAAACCTCATTTAACGACCGGGTCAAAGGGGTAATTACTTTTTCCAACGATGAACTCGATGATCTGATCATTCAGAGAACAGATGGGACCCCGACTTATAATTTTGTTGTAGTCGTTGACGATGCGACAATGAATATCACCCTGGTCTTGCGTGGCGACGACCATATCAATAATACACCCAGGCAAATTGTCATGTATAAGGCTCTCGGCTATCCGGTGCCGGACTTTGCCCATGTGCCGATGATTCTCGGTTCGGACAAGACAAGACTTTCAAAACGCCATGGAGCAACTTCGGTGATGGCCTATCGTGATATGGGCTATCTGCCGGAAGCGTTGGTCAACTACCTGGTGCGACTCGGTTGGTCACATGGTGATGACGAAATTTTTTCCATGGAGGAGTTGATCGAAAAATTCTCTCTCGATAACATAGGTCGCTCTGCTAGTGTTTTCAACCCGGACAAGCTTCTCTGGTTGAATGCCCATTACATCAAAACCGGTCATTCGCAAAGACTGGCTGATCTTCTCAAGGAGTATATGCAGGCCGCCGGAATTGAGACCAGTAAGGGGCCAAATCTGGTCGCAGTGGTCAAAACGTTACAGGAGAGAGCCCGGACTATGGTCGAGATGGCAGAAGCGGCTCGGTTCTATTTTGCCGATACCGTCGAAGTTGACCCGTCAGCCGCTGAAAAATTTTTGACCGCAGATAAAAAACCGGTTCTGGGAGCTGTGATTCGTCATCTGCACCTTTTAAAACAAGCCGATGAAGTATCGATCGGCAAAACATTTGACACGATTATGGAAGAGACGGGGCTGAAGCTTGGTAAAATAGGCCCATCAGTAAGAGTCGCCTTGACCGGGAGCACATCAAGCCCGGGGATTTATGAAGTCATTTCCGTGCTCGGTATAGAGGAGAGCTGCCGCCGGCTGCAGCGAATTCAAGAATCTTTGTAAAGAGTGAATTTTTACTTGACGAAGCCCTCATGCTTTGTATATGGTTTGCCACCAATTGGGGTGTCGCCAAGTGGTAAGGCACGGGATTCTGATTCCCGCATTCCAAGGTTCGAATCCTTGCACCCCAGCCAAAAAACGAACGACAGACTCAATCTTGGGTCGAATGTTATAGTTAGTCGTTAAAGATATGCGCTCATCGTCTAGCCTGGTCTAGGACACCGCCCTTTCACGGCGGCGACGGGGGTTCGAATCCCCCTGGGCGTACCATTTTCTGCTTACCTGAGGGTAGGCCTCGAGGTGAAGCAATTGCTTCACCTCTTTTTTTATCGTTTACGTTGACGTTGGAATCTCCTCTGTGTAAATTAAGGGTTGCTTACTTGTAAAGTGTAAGGAAACTATGAACCTGCAGACTCCCCTCGCTCCCCATTTCAGATTTTGGCACCCTCCAGTCGGCTACTCAGTCGTGACGGGAGCTGACTCGCGCGAGTGTAGACTCCCAACAATCCCTCTGCCCATTTTGAATAGTAAAGCAACAGACGCAGACCCTTCTGCCGATATGATCGGTAGTGGACTCTATGATTATCTGCGACAATTTCCAGACTGCTCCTACAATACCGAATATGCGGCACTTCTTCGCGATGTCTGGCCTCATTATCTCTCTGATCTGGCAGCCATGATCATCATGCTTGATCATAAAGAGATTGATGCTCCTTATCTACGCCGTAAAATTTCTGGCTTGAAGATCCTTTTATTGCTTAATGCAGATAATCCCGGCTTACTGCAACAGCTCGGTATGGCCTGTTATGATCTGGCCCTTAATTATGTTGAACTTTCTTGTTGCCGTTCACACCTGACTCGGGCCATCGGTTATTTTACTGAATCAGATCGATTGCTATCGAATGATACGACCAATCTGAACTACATGGCTCAGATCGATTATCTGTTGGGTGATTATCCGCAAGCGATAAAAAAATGGCAACTTTTGTCGACGCTGATTCAAGACGAGACGACCAGATTATCCCTTGTTGCACGAATCGAAGCGATTCAGGGAGTAGAATCGTTGGATCACCCCCTGGTCGTCGATCTGGAATCGATCGGTGAAGCGATGCAGTTGCTCGCCTCAGACGAACCTGCTTTGGCGAGAGCGATACTTGAAACCCTTGAACAGCAACAGATCGTCCCGACTGAATTTCCAAATCCGGAATTCTATTCCCTGTTGGGCATCAGTCGAGAGCGCTCCGGGGAGCATTGTCTTGCACAGGTCGCCTTTGTTAGAGCTCTGGAACTCGATCCGACCCATCAGCCTGCACTCGATGGCATAAACCGTTATCATTTACAGGGGGAACAATGTTGAATAATTTAAGCTTTGCCGACGTCCTCTTTATCCTGTTGACCGGCGG
>JACUTX010000083.1 GCA_014859615.1 Desulfuromonadales bacterium
GATAACTCATCCGGTGTCAATCGCACCGAATACCGGGTTGATGGCGGCGATTGGCTTGTCTATTCCGACACCATCTACCTGCCTGAGTCTGGAGAGCATTTAATCGAATACCTGAGCAGAGATCAGCTCGATCACGCTGAAGGGATAAAGCAGATCTCTTTGACGGTCGATGCTGCTGCGCCCCAGACCGATATCTCGGCAGGAGATCCGCAATACGTCGGAACAGACGGAAAACTTTTCGTCAGCAGTCAAACCGCATTGCGTCTCACTGCGCTCGATCGACAGTCTGGAGTCGCCAGGACGGACTACAGTGTTGATGATGCTCTATGGACCGAATACCTCGGCCCATTTACCTTCGCTGTTTCAGGGGAGCATCAAGTCACTTATCGCAGCGTCGATTATCTCGGGAACGTTGAAATCGAGCGCCAGAAGATCGTTACGGTTGATAATATTGCTCCAACGACAAGCGTTCGCTTTGAGAATTCCAGTATCATTGATGGCGACAATATCATTGTTTCCAGAGCGACGACTGTCGTGCTGGATGCATCGGACAACATGACAGCTGTTCTGGCGACCTATTTCAGTTTTGATGATCATGATTGGCAAGCATATGTCGGACCGATTCAGATGCAGGATCTGTTATCCGGTTACCATATTCTCAGCTATTACAGCATCGATTCTCTCGGTAATCAGGAGGTTGTTCAGACTGCAACTCTTTATGTTGTCGAAGTCAGTTCCGATACTGCGATCCTTCATGCTCCCCGGGTTTTGGTTTGGGCCGATGTTGATGGTCATGAAAAGGATGACGACAACGACCACGATCATGATCGGGCATCAGACAAAAAGGATGATGATGACGACAAACGCCCGGACGAGCATCAGATCTCCAGAGAAGAACGCTTGAAGAGACTTCTTGAATCGGCATTGGGTGGCGAAGCGCTTTATTCCACGGTCACTGCCGACAAAGAGGTCTTCAAAACTCTTTTCCGTTCCGGAATCTACACTACAATTGTGGTCGTCGATGAACAACTCCCCTGGGGGGATGACTTGCGCCGTGAGCTTGTGGAGGCGGTCTATCGCGGGACCGGTCTGGTCTTTGTTGGCAAAGGGGATCTTTCTCATAAGGAAATCGCCGATATTCTTGGCGTCCATTACCGTGGATCGATGCCAGAAGGGGAGGACGACCGTTCTTTACAGCTCTTTGATAGCCCGGTTTCAAGCGCGACCATTCAGGGGTATGAAGGGCGGGTTTGGCGTACGGATCTGGCCGGAGGCGCTCTTGCGGGGATTATTCCCGGCAAGGAAGAGTGCCGGGGGATCTTTGCTGTCAGCCTGCACTATGCAACAGATCTGGTGCCGGGGCAGACATTTACGGCCACACTTTCTAACGGCAAAAAGCACAAGGAATCGGTTGTGGATGTCGAAACACTCCTTGTAACATCAGGGGTGTTAGCCTTGGAAAATTCTTCTTCCGGAAGTTATTCCGGTGACCTTGCGATTGCGTCTGCACCCGATGGCGTGATCTTCACGATTCAATCCAATCACCGATATCTCGACGGAACTTATAACCTGTCGCTGGTCATTATGCAGCCAGACGGCAGCATAAAAAGGGTTTCACCCGTGTCGTTCAGGTCGGACTGTGAGGCGAGACCGCGAAAAGGTGTTGCCATCGGTTCATACGTCGTCTCTGCTGTTGAGGCTGATATGGAGAAAACGGAACCTGACATCCCGGTGCTGGTGATGAATCAGTACGGTGCTGGCAAGACGCTGTTTATTGCCTATGATCTGCTCGATGCAGCAGACGCTGAAGATTCTGTAGCTATTCAGACCGACCTGTTGAGAAATGCCGTTCAGCATGTTTCACCATCTCAGCAGCTCATTCTGGCTGGATCTGTCGCCTTGCTTCAGACTCAGATTGAGTTGTCAGGATTAAACGGTACCGTCCATATTTCTGAACTATTGGGTGACGGGCTGACTCATTTGCCGTTGTTTGACTTGATCGGTTCACCACTCGACTATTCACTGCCGATGGACGAGGAGAGTGTCGAGGTGGTTTTCTCTTATTTTGTCAGGTTCAGCGATGAAGCAAAACAGTTTCACAAACAGACCGAAGCTTATTTCGAATTACCAAACGGTCGTGCTTTTCTGGATAGCTTTACGACTCAATATACTATTGATGACGATTCTGGGCTGCTGCTGGATAAGGCTTTGGCATGGGTCGATCAGAAATCTGCTGAACTGCCGGATGCATCCGATCTTTCCAGCCGGTGTGACCATGAAGATGATGAGCAGTCGGGTGATGACCATGACCTGCATGGAGAGGAGGATGACGACGATGCTCATGCCGGTTTAAGCGAAATTCGGGATGAGCTGATTCAAATATCGACAATGTCGCTGTCGTCGAAACGCGACATTGAAAAAGTTATCAGCCGCGTTGTCAAGGTGATGCGGTATCTTGACAACTCTACGCTCCAAACGATTGAGATCAGGGACATCATGAGTCAATATCTCAGGATTGTTGAAAGTGGGTATTATTTTGTAACGGAATAAATATTCTCCTTTCATTGTCCGTTTCCATTTGGCAAAGGAGAAGGGACCTATGAACTAATGGCATCAAATAATGCCGTATGTTTGGACATTTTTTGCTTCATAACAAAATGCCAGGTTAATCTTTTTGGTCCTGTAAATCGACCGGCTAGGTCAGCTTCACTGGGAATCTTTGAACAGCCTACTCATAAAAATAAAAGGGGGAAGGATTGGACTCTTCACGCAAGTAGATTTTCGAATGGACCCGGCAAGAGAGACTGCCGGAACGCTCACTGGACGAGGCGTTGCGTCTTGGCGGAGCCGAGCCGAAATCATGACGACAACTGAATCCACTTTCCCCGCAGAGTCAATCGCGCATGATTTTTTGATCCTCAATGACAAAGGGTGATTGTCCAAATCCGAAGCGGATGATATTGCGATAAATAGTTGACATCGTCGCTGTTCTCAGGGATAGTGCTCTTCCTGCGTGCTGGTTGTCAGGAAACACAAAAAGACAAAAAAGGGCGCGCTGCAATATCCAAGGATGTAGAGATGTTTTGTTGTATTCGGTGAAGAACGCCCGGACAGGGTCGAATGCTGCGGGTTTTGTCTTTCATCTTTAACGGTCACAACTTGATACAGCCCGCTTTTTTCACAATTTTTTTCTAACTTTTTAATAAGTCGGAATTGAGTCGTGGGTCGGGCTTTTTTATTTTTTGAGGATCTGTTAGCCCGATTTTTAATAACGACTTTATTTGTTCGCGAGTGTGGCGGAATTGGCAGACGCGCTAGATTTAGGATCTAGTGTCCATGACGTGGGAGTTCGAGTCTCCCCACTCGCACCAACTTTTTCGACGATATAAATAGAAACCTAAAAAAAACCAAAAGGGGCAAAAGATGGACGTTCAGGTTCAGGATATCAGTACAATTCGTAAACAGCTCACTTTCTCTATCCCTGCGGAGCAGGTCGATACAGAAATTGCCAACGCCTATAAAAAGCTGGCCAAGACCGCAAAGATCAAAGGTTTTCGTCCGGGGAAGATCCCGAAAAATATTCTGGAACGGCACTATGAACCGCAAATGCAGGAGCAGGTTGCCGGCAAGCTGATTAACGACAGTTATTTCAAGGCGTTGGTTGACCATAAAATTCCCGCAATTTCTCATCCTGACATTACTGAAAGTGGTGACGTGGCGATCGGTCAGTCGTTTGCTTATACGGCTGAGGTTGAAATCAAGCCGGAGATCGAAGTGAAAGATTATACCGACCTGAAACTGGAACGCGAAAAATTTGTAGCTGACCCGAAGGCTATCGACAAGAAAATCGAGGAGATGCAGGCCTCCCGCTCTGTGCTGGAAGTGAGCAAGCGCAAGATTGCCCGGGAAGGTGATTTTGCCCTGATCGATTTTGAAGGGTTTGTTGATGGGGTCCCGTTTGCCGGTGGTAAGGGCGAAGATCACGAACTGGAACTCGGCTCCGGCTCTTTTATTCCGGGCTTTGAAGACCAGGTTGTCGGTATGAAACGGGATCAGGAAAAAGAGATCAGTGTCACGTTTCCAGAAGAGTATGGCAGTGCAGATCTTGCCGGTAAACCGGCGACCTTCAAGGTGTTGTTGAAAGAGATCAAGGAGAAGAGTCTGCCGAAACTCGATGATGAATTCGCCAAAGGGTTCGGGATGGATTCGGTTGAACAGATTCGCACTAAGCTCGACGAATCTTACCAGGTTCAGGAGAAGGCGAGGATTGAAAACGATCTGCGTGAACGTCTGATAAATATGCTGATCGAAAAAAATCCGTGTGAAGTCCCTGAGGTGATGGTTGCCGACCAGCTCGAATATATGCTTGGCAATATTCGTTCCCGGATGCAGCAGCAGGGGATCAGCATGGAGATGCTCGGTATGAACGAGGAGTCGTTCGGTGTCATGTACCGGGATACTGCTGTCAGTCAGGTGCGGGGGAGTCTGATTCTTGAGGCGGTCGCTCGTCAGGAGGGGATAACGCTCGAAGATGATGATCTTGATACGAAACTGGCGGAGATCGCAACCATGTCGAATGCTCCGTTGGAGACGGTTAAAAATTATTACGCCAAACCCGAGGCGAGGCAGGGGCTGCTGGCACAGATTATTGAAGAGAAGACCCTCACCTTTTTGTTGAGTCAATCGACGATCAAGGATGTGGCGAAAGAAAAATTAAATCCTGAGGATAAAAAAGAGAAGGAGTAACAGATGACTCTTGTCCCGATGGTTGTTGAGCAGACGGGTCGTGGCGAGCGCGCCTACGATATCTATTCGCGTCTGTTAAAAGACCGGATTATCTTTCTCGGTGGCCCGATTGATGACCACGTTGCCGATCTGATCATTGCACAGCTGTTGTTTCTTGAAGCAGAAGACCCGGAGAAGGATATTCATCTTTATGTCAATTCGCCCGGCGGGGTTGTAACCGCCGGTATGGCGATCTATGATACGATGCAGTATCTGAAGTCGCCGGTCTCGACGATCTGTGTCGGTCAGGCTGCGAGCATGGGGGCGCTGCTGTTGGCAGCCGGTGAGCCGGGTAAGCGGTTCAGTCTCCCGCACTCGCGGATCATGATTCATCAGCCTTTGGGCGGTTTTCAGGGGCAGGCAAGTGATATCAGTATCCATGCGCAGGAGATTCTGCGGATGCGTGAAAGTCTCAATAAGATTCTAGCCCTGCATACCGGCCAAAAGTTTGATAGAATTGCGGTAGATACTGAGCGCGATTTCTTCATGGGGAGCGCAGCCGCCAAGGAGTATGGTATTGTCGACGGTATTGTTGAACGTAAATCCTGAAGAGGAGGTTTGTTGTGAGTCAAAATGACGAAACAGGAACCTTGAACTGTTCCTTTTGTGGAAAAGTGCAGGAAGAGGTTAAAAAGCTGATCGCAGGGCCTTCGGTCTATATCTGTGATGAATGTATTGACCTCTGTCGTGATATTATCTCCGAAGAGGCAAAGCTTGAAGTCGCCGCTGAAGGGGCGATGGAGCGTCTGCCAAAACCGGTCGAAATCAAGGAGATTCTTGACGATTATGTCGTCGGTCAGGAGCGGGCTAAAAGAGTTCTGGCGGTGGCGGTCTATAATCATTACAAACGGATTGAAAACACCGGTAAGACCGGCGATGTTGAGGTGCAAAAGAGTAATATTCTCCTGCTTGGTCCGACCGGAAGCGGTAAAACCTTATTGGCCCAGACTCTGGCAAAACTGCTTAATGTCCCGTTTGCGATTGCAGATGCGACTAATCTGACTGAAGCCGGTTACGTTGGGGAGGATGTCGAAAACATCATCCTGGCTCTTCTTCAGGCGGCTGATTATGATCTGGAGCTGGCACAGCGCGGGATCATCTATATCGATGAGGTCGATAAAATCGCCCGCAAGGTCGATTCACCATCGATCACCCGCGACGTCTCAGGAGAAGGGGTGCAGCAGGCTCTGCTCAAGATTATTGAAGGGACGACAGCCAGTGTTCCGCCTAAAGGGGGGCGCAAGCATCCCCAGCAGGAGTTTCTTAAAGTCGATACCACCAATATCCTCTTTATCTGCGGCGGTGCTTTTTCGGGTCTGGAATCGATTGTCAGCCAGAGAATCGGTGCAAAGAGCATGGGCTTTGGTGCGAATTTGCAGCAGGTTAAAGAGCAGAATGTCGGCGAGCTGCTCCTTCAGGCTGAGCCGGGCGATCTGCTCAAATATGGTCTGATTCCTGAGTTTATCGGTCGTTTGCCGGTTGTTGCAACTCTGGAAGAGCTCGACAGTGATGCACTGGTTCAGATTTTGACGGAACCGAAAAATGCTCTGGTCAAGCAGTATAAAAAACTGTTCGATATGGATGGCGTGAATCTGAAATTCACTGATGGCGCATTGCTGGCGATTGCGACCGAAGCGCTGAAGCGTAAGACCGGTGCCCGTGGTCTCAGGTCGATCATTGAAAACGCGATGCTGGATGTGATGTATGACATCCCGTCTCAGGACAGGGTTCAGGAAGTTGTGATCAACGAAGATGTTATTTACAACCGGGCGGCTCCGATTGTTATTTACGAGGTAGCCGAATCGGCTTGATACACACTTTCCCTGACCAGAAACTGATATATAAATGACTGATTTGACCAAAATCGATAGCTTTAAGCTTCAATCGACGGCCCTCTATCCTCTGTTGCCGTTGCGGGATATTGTTATTTTTCCGCATATGGTGACTCCGCTGTTTGTCGGTCGATCCCGTTCTATCCATGCCCTGGAACAGGCGATGGAAGGGGATAAACTGGTCTTTTTGACCACGCAAAAAGACCCGAAAGTCGATGATCCGGCTGAAGAGGATATTTATTCGGTCGGAACCATCGGGCATATTGTACAGCTGCTCAAGCTCCCGGACGGAACGATCAAGGTTCTGATAGAAGGGAGACAACGGGCGAGTATCACCACTTACATCGATCAGAGTGATTCTCTTCAGGTTGAAGCGCTGTTGATTGATGAAGTTGATACAGCATCGAGTGAAAATGAAGCGATGATGCGTGGCGTCAACAACATTTTTGAAACTTATATCAATCTGAGTAAAAAGGTTCCGACGGAAGTGTTGTCTTCGATCTCCGGTATTCAGGAGTCGGGCCGTCTGGCCGATCTGGTCGTGGCAAATCTACAGATCAGTATTGTCGATCGTCAAGATATTCTCGAGACATTTGATACAGCTGAACGACTTGAGAAACTCCTCGCCCTGATTGAGCGCGAAGTCGAAATCCTGCAGATTGAGAAGAAGATTCGTGGGCGGGTCAAGCGTCAGATGGAGCAGAGCCAGAAAGAATACTATCTGAATGAGCAGATGCGCGCCATTCAGAAGGAGCTTGGTGATAAGGACGAGTTCAAGCAGGAGCTGCTCGAAATTGAAGAGAAGCTTCTGCAGAAGAAAATGTCAAAAGAGGCGACAGAAAAGGTCGAAGCCGAACTGCGCAAAATGAAGATGATGTCGCCCATGTCGGCTGAAGCGACTGTCGTGCGTAATTATATCGATTGGCTCCTCTCGATCCCCTGGCGCGAACGGTCGAAATCACGACTCGATGTCGATAAGGCGGAAGAGATTCTCGAAGAGGATCATTACGGTCTTGAAAAAGTTAAGGAACGCATCGTTGAATACCTGGCGGTTCAAGCGCTGGTTAAAAAGCTCAAAGGGCCGATTCTCTGTCTGGTCGGGCCGCCCGGTGTCGGAAAAACCTCTCTCGGGCGTTCTGTTGCCCGGGCACTGAATCGAAAATTTGTCCGTATCTCCTTAGGCGGCGTGCGCGATGAGGCTGAAATCAGAGGCCATCGTCGAACCTATATCGGGGCCATGCCGGGGAAAATCATCCAGGGGATGCGCAAGGCGACGGTTAAAAATCCGGTCTTTCTCCTTGATGAAGTCGACAAGATGAGTACTGATTTTCGCGGTGACCCCTCATCGGCTCTCCTCGAAGTTCTCGATCCTGAGCAGAATTCGACCTTTGGCGACCATTTTCTTGATGTCGACTACGATCTCTCCCAGGTCATGTTTATTGCGACGGCCAATACGCTGCAATCGATTCCGTCGCCGCTGTACGATCGGATGGAGATCATCAGGATTGAAGGGTATACCGAAGAGGAAAAGCTCAATATTGCTCGTAAATACCTTTTACCAAAGCAGTTGCTGGCGCACGGTCTCAAGCAGGAACAGGTGACCGTGGCCGAGGCCGCGATTTATGAAGTGATCCGGCGCTATACGCGCGAGGCCGGTGTACGCAGTCTGGAACGGGAACTGGCCAGTATCTGCAGAAAGCTGGCCCGTGATCTGGTCAAGGTGCGCAAGACTACGCCTGATAAAACCTATATGGTCGATTTTGCGAGCATCAAGAAATATCTCGGTGTTTCCCGCTTCCAATACGGGACGAAGGATGACGAGAGTCGAATCGGCATGGCGACGGGGTTGGCCTGGACTGAGGTGGGGGGAGAAATTCTGACCATTGAAACGGCGATTCTGACCGGGTCCGGGAAACTGACAGTGACCGGAAAATTGGGTGAAGTGATGCGTGAATCGGCTCAAGCTGCTTTGAGTTATGTCCGGTCGCGTTGGCAACCGCTCGGTCTTGAAGAAGATTTTTATCAGAAAATCGATATTCATATTCACGTCCCTGAAGGGGCGATCCCTAAGGATGGCCCTTCAGCCGGGATTACTATGGCGACCGCTTTGACCTCGGCATTAACCGGACGTCCGATCGATTGCGGTCTTGCCATGACCGGTGAAATTACCCTGCGCGGCAGAGTGCTGCCGATCGGTGGCTTGAAAGAGAAATTGCTTGCAGCCAAGCGGGCCGGTATTAACCGGGTTTTAATCCCGGCGGATAATGAAAAAGATCTTGAAGAAATTTCTGATCAGATTCTAAAAGATCTTGTTATTACAGCCGTTTCTCATGTCGATGAGGTGCTAGAACAGGCGCTTTCGATCTCTTTGCCACTCTCTCCTGCGGATAAAGGAGGAACCCCGGTTTCTGAGCAGAGTAATACGGTGCATCACTAATATTTATAGACAATTAATTGCTTGACACTCATTTCGCATGTTTGATATATATTATCGCGTTTCGGCAGGGCTTTTCTTATTACCAAAATATGGAGGTAGATTGTGACTAAAGCAGATCTTGTAAATTCAATGGCAGAAAAAGCAGGCCTTACTAAAGCAGATGCCGAAAAGGCACTCAAAGGTTTTTGCGATGCAATCACAGAGGCTCTGAAAGCTGGTGAGAAGATTTCCTTGGTCGGCTTCGGCACTTTCAGCGTCAGCCCCCGCGCGGCCCGTACAGGTCAGAACCCCCAGACCGGTGCAAAAATCAATATCCCGGCTGCCAATGCTCCCAAGTTTAAAGCGGGCAAGGCACTCAAGGATGCGGTCAACTAAGATTCAATCATTAAACTGTATAAATTTAAATTATTAAGATTTGAAAACAGGGAATGGTAGAACCTGCCGTTGCCTGTTTTCTGTCTCTTGGGGTTGTAGCTCAGTCGGTTAGAGCGCCGGCCTGTCACGCCGGAGGTCGCGAGTTCAAGTCTCGTCAGCCCCGCCATTATTGAAAAAATGGGCGAATAGCTCAGCTGGGAGAGCATCGGCCTTACAAGCCGAGGGTCACAGGT
>JACUTX010000084.1 GCA_014859615.1 Desulfuromonadales bacterium
GTCATGAACGGCGTTGTCACCAACGGGTAGCTGGTGGTGGTCGGCCGGTTGAGCGCGTCGTAGGCGTAACTGAAGATCTGTCCTTTGGCATCGGTGCTCTGCTTAAGATTCCCTTCGGCATCATATTGATCGAAGGAGACCGTCAGATTGCCGCTCGCCTTGTACTGAATGTGCGCGGTCTTGCGGTTGAGCGCATCGTAGCTGTACTCGACGCTATTATTGCGCGGATCTTCAATAGTGCGCAGGTTGCCGTTGGCGTCGTAGCTGTAGCGCGTGGTCAGCAGCCCGCCATCGGTGACCGTAGCCAAACGATTGAGACCGTCGTAGGTCATGTTGCGGTCGTTCCCCTTCGGTTTGAGGACGCGAGCCAGGTTGCCAACGGCATCGTAGAAGTTTTCAGTGGTCTCGCCGGCAAAGGTGACGGTCTTCTGCCGGTTCTCGTTATCGTAGGTAAAGGTGGTCGGCTTGAGCGCTTCGTTGATGCTGGTCAGCACCTTGCCAATGCCATCATAGAACTGCTCAGTGTAGAAATTATCGACCCCGTCGATATAAGTGGTGCGCTCGGGCAGATTGCGGCTGTTGTAACCGTACTCCACCCGGTGATTCTCGGCATCAACGGTGGCGGTGAGATTACCGGAGTCGTCGTATTCGTTGCTGACGATGCGCACTCCCGCCCGCCGCTGCTGCACGGGGCGGTAGAGGCTGTCGTAGTCGGTCTCGCTGACAATGCCGCGCTTGTCCTTAACCGTACGGACGTTGCCGACCGCGTCATACGTGGTGACGATGGTCTGGTTGTCGAACGGCGCCGGATCGGTGATCAGATCGGGTCGACCGAGGGGATCGTAACGGCTGGTGGTGACATGGCCCAGACGGTTCTTGCTTGAAACCGGCTTGCCGTTTTTGTCGTACAGAGTTTCGACAAAATTGGCATTAAACGGCGCCGGATCGTACTGCTTCCACGGCAGGTTGAGGGCGTTGAAGTCGGTGACGATCACGTTGCCGTTGCCGTCGCGCACCTGCAGCGGATTACCGGCCGCATCGTAAAGAACGACTCCGGTGGTGCGTTCCTCGGCTGACCCTTGCGCCTCGACCGTCAACAGCTTGCGGTCTTCGGCGTCGTAACCGGTGCGGGTGACATAGCCGCGGGCGTTGGTGACCGTCTCGACATTGTCGTTGCGATCATAGCTGAAGGTCGTCGGTTGCAGTTCGGCGTCGGTGGCGACCAGCACCAGACCGCGGGCGTCGCGCACAAAGCTGCGGCTGTGGCCGTTGCCATCAAGGACCTGAACCTCGCGCCCTTCGCCATCGAGCTCGGTGGTGGTGTAGCTGCGACCACTGTGCGCATCAACCGGGGTGATGGTCTGCCACGGCCGGTTCCAGTTGTCGTAACGGGTCTCAGTTGTATTGCCGAGGGCGTCGACAATATAACGGACATTGCCGGCAGGATCATAGCGCAGCTCCTGCACAGTAATCTCGCGCAGCGTTGTACCGTTGGTGTCCTTAAGGGTCTTGTAGACAAAGCGCTGCCGGTTCTGCTTGTCATAGGCGTAGCGGGTCTCGTTCAACTCTTCATCAATCTCTTTTTCGAGGTTACCGGCATCGTCATACTGCCAAACACGCGCATCGAGCAGCGCATTAATCTGCTTACTCTTCTGATAACGGCCGTTGTACTCGAAAGTGGTCGTCTGATTCTCGGCATCAGTGACCGTCTTCAAATTGGTCTTTGGATCAGCTTCATTGTAATAGGTGGAGGTGATGAAGCCACGAGTGGCCTGCCCCGGCAGCAGCGGCTGGGTGACCTTGGTTTGACGGTTGAGGTCGTCGTATTCGTAATCGGTGATCCGCCCGGCAAAGTCAGTGGTTCTGGTTAAATTACCGGCCAGGTCATAGACCATCGACATGCTGTCCCCGAGGCGGTTGGTGGTGCTGTCGCGGCGATTCAGCAGATCGTAGTGATGCACCGTCGCTACCCCTTTCCAGTCGGTTTCGCTGGTCAGGTTGCCATTGCCGTCGTAGGCAAAACGCTTGCTGCCAAAGGTGTTTGTCGCGCCGCTACGGACGATGGTCTCGACCTGATTGCGCGGCGTGTAGGTGTAGGTCAACGTCAGTCCGGCGCGGTCGGTTTCGGAGAGCAGATTGCCGATCGCGTCGTAGGTCGTTTTTTTACTGTTGGTCGAACCACTCGGCAGGGCATAGACCGTAAGGCTCGGGTAATCGATGCTGATTGGGTAATCGAGATCGTCGTGGGTGTAGTCGGTCCGCTGTCCGTTCGGGTCGGTCGTCGCCTGCTTGCGTCCACGCAGATCGTAATCAAAATCGGTGACACTCCCTTCGGCACCAGTGATGCTATCTGGGTTGCCATAGGCGTCATATTCATAGATGGTGGTGTTATCGCGCGGGTCGGTGACAGTTTTAACTTCGCCGGTTGGATAGTAACTGTAGATCGTCTTCTTCCCTTCACCATCAACCTGCTCGTCGAGATTGCCGGTGGCACTGTCGTAGCTCCAGGTCTGCACCACACCGTTGCGGTCTTCGCGGCGCTCCGGCAAGCTGAAATTCTGATTCCAGGCGGTCAGGATGCTATTGTTGTAGGGATCGGTCTCCTTGGTGATATTCCCCTTGCCGTCGTACTCGTAGGTGGTGGTCACCCCCCGCGCATCAGTGCGCGAGGTCATGACGTTGTCCAGCTTCCCCTCGTCGATCGACCAGATCATTTTCTCGATCTTTTCGCTTGTCTCGTCAAGCCGCTGCCGGATCTCATTCGGGTTACCGAAGCGATTAAGCAGATAGACCGTATCGTTGCCACGCAGATCGGTGACGATCCGCTGATTATCCGTTGCGACATCATAGGTAAAGTCGGCATGGGTGCTGTCCGGGTAGGTCACCTGCTTGACAATATCCTGGCTCTTCATCACCTTGGTGAAATTGGCCAGATTTGAATGAACTTCACCGACGCTATAATAGCTGTATTCGTAGCTCTGCTGGTTCGCGTCGGTCGCCTTCACCAGGTTGTATTCAAAGCGGCCACCTGGCTCCTTGGCATAGGCGTAAGTCTCGACCCGATCACCACGATGGGTACTGGCCAGATACCCCTGGCTATCGTAGGTGAAGCGCAGGTTCACATCGGCCGAGCAGCTCACATTTGCCAAGCGCGACCGGTCGGCACCAAAAGCGAAGAAGACATCGGTATAGGAAAGCGCACACGACCGGCCGACCGCATCAGTCACCTTGTCAAGCCGGTACAAGCTGTCGTATTCGAAGGTCAAGGTATTGGCGTTACGATCTTCGATCCGCCCGACCAGCATCTCCATGTTATGGGTCTTGTCATAGATGTAACGGGTGCCGTCCTTGGCGGTAAACGTAAAACCGCCGGGGGTCTCATCCAGACTGCCGTGTTTCCCTTTTTCGCCGTACCAGCGCGAGCCGAACTTCTTGAACACCACCCCGTTGGTCTGAATCATGGTCCATTCAGTCGGCGATGGCGGGATATCGTCTGGATTGAAAAACTTGCCACGCAACGACAGAACCCAGTCCGGTACCGACTTCTGGTTGCTCGAATGACTCAGCAGAGACAGTCGGTGATCAAGACTGTGGATCCAGCCATTGCCGAGCGGCTTGTGCCCCGTGGGGGAGTTCTGATTGTTGTAGCTCCGGGAGAACGCCAGCTGCGGACCGCGCCCTTGAAAAGCAAAATCCTCACGTTGCAGATTCAGTGAACCATCCTGAATCAGAACGTCATGAACCATGACCTGACCAAGCATCTTGGCCATCGACATCGATTCGTTCAAACTACCGGGATAGAAGGTAGTGTGGCTTGAACTGCCATCGACTTGCCGTTTGAGCCGCAGGTAAAAATCGTTGTCGCCGCTGGCACTGAAGCCAGCGTTTTTCAGCTGTTCGTAATCGATGACAAAGCCATAAGTGCCGGGGTCGAGGCTCTGGGCAGAGATTAGGGTGGAGACAACAGTGTCGTTGGCGTCGAGCACGGCTAACTCAACCTTTGTCACACTGCTCAGACCAAAATTAATAACCTGGTAGCCATCGATATAACTACTGCCGATGGTTGCAAGATCACCCACATCATACTGATCGGTAAAGTGCTGCCGGGAGCTGATAAACGATCCTGACAGGCTGGCGACGTTGATCGGCACGTCGTCACCAATAATCTCATTTGCCGACCCCTTGTTCAGAACGGTGCGGACAAAATAATTAGCCTGCGCACTAAACTGGCTACCGGGCATGAACAGTGCACTCCCTTCGCCCCGTGTTGTCCCTGCTGGCAGCGTCGTGAGCCAGTTGTCATTGCCGGAATCATTTTTGGTGAAAACATCAACCTGTACATTGTTGGCGCTGTACCCGCTGAAATCAGAAGCACTGGGAAGAATATTGTAACGGATATTGACTGGCCCGAAAGGCGATCCGCTGTCATCAACCAGCACCACGCCGGGATCGGCCACAGTCGGGACATCGACGCTGTAGGCAGTCTGGTTGATGGTCATAGCGCTCCAGATATCAGTCAGTTCGTCAGTGCTTTTGACGAACAGTCCCATTTCGCCCGCCTTGAGCGAGACGGTTCTGGTCGGCAACGGGTTCGAATAACCACTGTCAACGACCACAGCCGCCTCGTTCACATAAACCACAGGAATGGTTACTGTTGCTTCACCGGTAACCTTGATCTTGTTGAGGCCAGGTGTCGGCCCGGCGCGAAAGAATGTTTCATAAGTGCCATCGTTGTTGTTTTGCGTTGGCAAGACCGTCCCATCGCCTGCATCCACATCAAAGTGGACCGTTCCGTTAACAACCCGGTCGGTTTTCATCAACTGCGAACCGATCAGACTCCAGCAGGTTCCGGTTTCACATGGGACCTTATTAACCAGCTCATAGTCGTTGGTCAACAGCAGCATCGAGGCCTGGAGAGGGGCCTTTAGTCTCTCGCCCACCTTGGCGGCATTGATCACCTCTCCGCGGTCGTTGACAGTTGCAAAGCTTTTTAGAAACAGCTGGGGGCCCAAATAGGCGTCTTCAGCCCAGACTCCCAGACTTCCAAGCTCCATGGTTTGCGACGGAACTCCTTCAGCGCTGATTTGCACCGCATACTTGGTCGCAAAGGTGTTGCCAATAAAAGCGTTAATTCTTGCACCGAACGGGTCGGAGCGCACGATGGCCTTACTTGCGGATTCGCACTCGCCCCAGATCGGAGCCATTTGCCTACATTGATCCGAATCCGGGAGATAAAATTCCAGATTACGGTATCCTTCCGGCAGCACTCGGTTAGGAATCAGGGATTCCGCTGGCTTTACTGTGAACGTGACGGAAATATTGGAAACCGGATTCTCGAACTTGTCGACGACTTTCACTTTGAGCGTTCCGGTTGAACTGTTGACAATCGCTTTGCTGTTATCTCCCAATAGTTTGACCAGATGGTGGGCTTCATCCGGCTCGGCATAGGCAACAAACGGGCTGTCGAGAACAAGCTCTCCTGCCTGACCGTCGACTCTGGCACTAAAATAATTGATGCCGATCTGAACAAACTTCGACCCACTACCCTCGCCTGGCAGATAGCCAAAGTTTTCGGTGGTGCGCTGACCGAGGGTTGCGGTTACACGGGCCACGCCATCAATGCCGGTCGGAACGTCAACTCTTTGCGCCCCGGAGAAGTTGCCGCCGCCGCTAAGGACACTGAAGGTCACCAAGACCCCGGCAACGGGTCTTCCTTTGACATCGGTAACCAGCACCTGCAACTCACTGTCAAGGGGCTGATCGACGGTCCCCTTCAAGTAGTCGCTGGCGGGAATTTTACGAATTGCGGCAACGGCCGCCTGATCTGTGGACGGTTCGATACTGAATTGCGACTGCAACAGGCTGCTGACCATACTTTCGGGCCAGATACCAGCGGTCATGCCGCCAGCCAGCAGCCCGGTGAGCATATAGCCAGCTTCGCCGGTGCGGGGGTTTTCCTTGCGGTAACCGATACCATGCCAGAAGAGATAGTCGATCTCGGCTTCCGGGATACGAACGTCATACCCTTGAGCGACGGCATTGCGGATATCCTGTTTGATGTATGGATCAAAAGGCAGCAAGGACAGCGCGGAATCAACATTTTCCGCCGTGATGCTGACCAGATTCAAGTTGGCAGCGGCGGCCTGCTGAAACAGTTTGGCGGTCGAGATGGAATCGACGGCAAAGAGGTTCTCAAATACCCGGTGCTCCTGAACTGATCCCTCCAGGGCCGCCAACCGCATGAAATCGGTTTCAGCCGAAATCGCGCCGGTGTTGGCCGTCACCTCCGCGCAATTAAGACCAGCGTCGATAAACAAACCCTTCCAGATTATGCCGCTGGGAAGACCAAGTATCTGATCGATGGTGATGACTCCGCCGATGGTCACTGATGACGGCAACGGCCGGGTCACGGTCAGGTTCAGCAACGCGGCGAGTTCCTGCTCGGCCTGATATACCCCCTCCAGATACTTCTGAGCAGCTTCAAACAGGTAATCCTCCGCCATTTTTGCATCGACGGACGTGCTGACTGGCGGCAGCGATTTCTGCGCAGCAATCCCCAGCACAGCTTTGTTGCCCACCGTATAACGCTGAGTTTGTTCGATACGACCGGCAGGTGCTGCGAAGAGCAGGGAGAGATTAAACGCTTCTCCCAGGGTCATGCCGTCACCAGCCACAACCGCACGTTGCTTGTCGACGCTGAGTACCGGACGCAGGCGCACCAGATATGCCGGGACAGATCCAAGTCCTCCGTAGCTATCAATCAACTCCTGATCGCGGACCGATTCCGGCTCATATGAGAGCGCGACTGATTTGCCGGCAACTTGGTATACCGGGAGAGTTAAATCAAAAAGACTCTGCCCGGAATCGGTCTTTGCCGATAAGGTCACCGTCTGTAGCAAAGACTCTGGCAAGGCACTGTATTCGCCAGTAACTTTAAGCTCTTTAAACTGGAGACTCGCTGGCAGAACCTTCAGCTGATCGTTGACCAGCGTTTTCCGCCGCAGAAACGATGCATACGTAACATCGCTATGTTGACCCGCCAGATAAGCATCGACCACCGAGGGGAGGAGTTCCAACGGAGTCACTGGATTGAACGTCGACAGGTAGTCATTTCGAAAGTCGGTCAGCGAGAAGGTCTCCGGCAGAGGTTCATCATTCTCCCAGGAGTACCCGGCTGGCTTGATGCTGGTATCAAGCCCAACCCAGACCTTGCCGTGTGTATCAAGGATAGCCCCCCGATAGTTTGAATAGGGAACATTAACCTCGACCCAAACGTGATCAATCTGAAAATTAACAATCTTGCCGCCAGCGATGACCGGCTTGTAGGGAATCCCTGCTTTCTGGAAGAAAGCCGCAATGCGCAACGGGTCTTCCAGCCCGATCAGGTTTTGAATCTTCGACAAATCCGGATAGAACTCGATAGTTCCGGTGATGTAACGCGCCGGGAAACCGGATACACGATAGAGTGCAACCAGCAGTGCCGCCTGATCCGCATCGTTGCCGCTTTTTTGCCTCAGGGTTTCTGCGGCGCCCTTCATTGCCCCCCAGTACCACTCGGTCTTGATGTTGCTTTTAACCCACTGATAAAGACGGACCGGATTCCAGTCCAGCGATTGTGCTAACTCTGCAATTTCGGCGTTGACCGCAGTCTCATCGATCAAAACTGAATCGGCTGCGTCAATAGTACCAATATCATTTTTATAGGCAGGGATAACTTCTGCGGCGTTAGCTACTGCCAACGGGGCAAAATCAGCATGACGAAAAGGGAGGTTGCCGTAGAGGGGTGTATGCTGCGACGCCGAGACGGTATCAAGTAAGGCCAGTAAGTCAGTAAAATCTTTTTGGGTTGCAATCGGCAGAGATTTGAGTCGAGACAGGCTTGAAAGGAGGGTGGGTACAAACTGCTCATAACGCTCTGCCAGCATGGTGTGCCGGGCAATAAACTCGGAGCCTAATCCAGAAACCCGCTCTCCCTGACGGGAGATTTGGTCCTGGATCATCAGGTTGAGAACTGCTATCTCGTCTGCAACTTGAACCAATCCGGCTATCTCATACTCAGCCGTCTTTTTTTTTGAGCACTTGATAATAGCGGCTGCAGCTAAACCTTTAACCTTGACAATCGCAGCTGACAAGTCGCTGCTAAGGCTTGAACCCGCTGACCAAGTGTTATTAACCGAAAACAAGAGCACTGCAACAAGTGCCAAGGAAAAAATTTTACCTCTCAAACCCACCTCCAGAAAACCAATTGCACCACAAAACAAACCAGCAAAAATGCACCCCGCAGCAAATATTAAAAGAGAACAAAAAAACCCGCCCGAACTGCAGATGCAGACTCAATGCAGGTTAACTTTTTCAATTCATTCCCCTCACGCCAAACCCCTCCTGCAAACAAAAAATAAACACGGATTCTTAAACAAAAAACCGGACCATTTACACATTGCCACTTTAACGACCCGGCTCTCTTCGTAGCCCAAAGACCCGTGGCTTTCTGCCTCCCTTTTGAGAGGTTTAGATTGTCTAAATCAGTCTCATTACAAAATTAAACAATTTTTAATATCAATCTGGTAAAACGATGTCAACACAACTTTATAAGCTTCGATAGTCAACCGAAAGAGTTAAAATTTGTAACGTAACGATAAACAACAAGAACTATTCACTTGCGCAACAATATTATTTTTTACTAATAATTTAATCAACAAACTTGTTTACAACTTAAAATATTTAAGAAATCCATGTACCTGTAAGATCTTACAGGGTGATTATGATTCATTAAAATCAATCTTTGTTGTAAAAAAATCATCCTGCATTGTCATATATATTTACGGCAAGACAAGACTTATAACCAGAATCCACCGAACTCGAACAGCAACCGCACAAAAAGCATTTGACTCATCACATCAAAGGTAATACTTTAGTGTAAAAGTAGTTAACAAGTGTTTATCAGAGGAGATCAAATATGGAATCAGAAACAAAATCGATGAGCGTCAAACTTAGGTCACAGGATCGCGACCGGTTAAGACGGCTTGCCGAGGCGCGCAAACGCACCCCGCACTGGCTTGCTAAAGAGGTGATTTTGCAATTTCTTGAGCGCGAAGAAGCTGTCGAGAATTTTCGTCAGGAAAGCTTGACTGCGTGGGGGAAATTCGAAAAAACAGGTGAGAGTGTATCCAATGAACAGGTCATGGACTGGCTCAACTCCTGGGATACTGAGGATGAAATTGAGGCACCTGAATGGAAATAGAGTGGCTACCAGGCGCCCTTCGCGACCTGCAGAAATTAAGAGAATTTCTCCGGCTCAAAAATTCTGGATCAGCCCTTAAAGCAGCTGCTAAAATTCGAAAGGTAGCCTCTACTTTAGAAGTCCATCCTGGAATCGGATTCAAGGTAGAGGACCTCCCCGGCTTCTACGACATCGTTATCAAGTTTGGTGTCAGAGATTATGCCTTACGCTATCGCATTCAGGGCAATATCATCTATATTGTTGCTCTGCGACACGGAAGAGAAGCCGGTTTTCTTGATGAGCAATAAAACGGTGCGATGAGAAAGTAAAACCAACGAGACAAGGGGCCAACCCTGTGCAGGTTGCCCCCTTGTCTTTATAGATGGTGCCCGGACCGAGAATCGAACTCGGACGGCCAAAG
>JACUTX010000085.1 GCA_014859615.1 Desulfuromonadales bacterium
TAATTATCAAAGATCAAACAGAAATTTACTATTTTAAACTCACTGATTCAGGTATCCCCTTCATCGGCAGCTGACGCTTCATCTTCCTTCTCCGGTTTTTTACCGAAAAAACGGGCGATCCAGATTCCGACTTCGTAGAGGATAATGAAAGGGAGCGCCAGAGCAGTCTGTGAAATGACATCGGGGGGGGTCAATACGGCCCCGATCACAAATGCGGTCAGGAAGGCAAACTTGCGATTACGGGCGAGCCAGTGATAGTCAACGATTCCCATCCGGGCCAAAAAGAAGATAATGATCGGCAATTCAAAAACAAGACCGAAGGCGATCAGCAGTTTACTCGACAGCGAGAGGTACCCCCCCATCGACAGCATGGCGTTGATCTCGCCGGACCCGGTCCCAAACGTGATCAGGAAGGTAAAGATGGTCGGAAAGACGATGGTAAAACCGAAAAAGGAGCCGAGGCCGAAACAGAGGGTGCTGGCGAATACGAACGGAATCGCCAGTCTCTTTTCGTGCGAGTAGAGGCCGGGGGCGATAAACGACCAGAGCTGCCAGAGGATAACCGGCAGCGACAACATCAACCCCGCCAGTGCGGCGACTTTAAGATAAGTAAAAAACGGTTCGGTTGCACTGATAAAGACGAGTGAACTCCCCTTTGGCAGGGCTGTGCGGACCGGCTCGGAAATAAATTGAAACAGCTGTTCCGAAAATCCGTAACAGATCAGAAAAGCGACAAGCCATGCGGCACCGGCAACGATCAGCGCCTTACGCAACTCTTCCAGATGCCGGGTTAATGGGAGCTGGTCTTCGCTCATGCGTCGGCCTCTTTGTCGCTCTTGGCGGGCGATTCCGGGGCAACCTTTGCTTCTGTTGTCTCTGATTCAACTGTCGGTCCGACCCCGCTGGTGTAGGGATTCTGTTTGGAGAAGACCTTCCCCTCCTTGATCAGCTGCTGCTTGATTTCATCGGTGCGAGCCTCTTCCTGAAAGGTCGTCTTCAGGTCTTCGGTGGCCCGCTTAAATTCGGTAAATCCACGCCCCAACGCCCGGGCGATATCCGGCAGACGTTTCGGCCCGATGACAATCAGAGCCAGGACCATAACCATCAACATTTCAGGGAATCCGATACCGAACATGACTCTTCTCCAAAATTAGACCGCATCGTCAATCGACGGGTCAGCAGAGAATAGACGCAACGTGATAGAGTGTCAAGATCAAACAGCCTGTTAAAGGTTTGACATATCAGGGTTTTTGATCTAATAATTGTTTTTTTTAAAATCTATTCTGATAGAGGATGAACCATGGAATCACTTGAACTTAAACAGGAAATCCGGCGACTGCTCGATCAGCACAATGCCATTCTTCTGGCGCACAACTATCAGCGCGATGAAATTCAGGAGATCGCCGACATCACCGGTGATTCTCTCGCCCTCTCGATCTCGGCCGCCGAGACCGAGTGCAAGGTGATTGTCTTCTGCGGGGTCCATTTCATGGCCGAAAGTGCGGCCATCCTTGCTCCGGACAAGATTGTTCTGCTCCCCCGCCCGGATGCTGGCTGCCCGATGGCCGATATGGTTAGTGTGGCAGAGTTGCAAGAGATGAAAGCGCGACACCCCCGCGCAACTGTCGTTACCTATGTCAACTCTTCGGCCGCGGTCAAAGCCGAGAGCGACATCTGCTGCACCAGTTCGAACGCTGTCAATGTCGTTAATTCTCTGGATACCGACGAGGTCATTTTGGTGCCGGATAAAAATCTCGGGCACTATATCGCCAAACAGACCGATAAAACCTGCTATTTATCGGAAGGGTACTGTCCGACGCATGACCGTCTGACGGTTGAGGATGTTCAGCGCGCCAAACAGGAAAATCCGGACGGGCTGTTTATGGCTCACCCGGAATGTGCTCCTGAAATTCTGGAGTTGGCTGATCATATCTGCTCGACCAGCGGCATGTACAGTTTCGCCAAAGAGAGCCCGGCCGGTAAATTCATTATCGGGACCGAGATGGGGATCCTTTACCGGTTGCGCAAGGAAAATCCGGAAAAAGAGTTTATTTTGCCGAGCGCCAAACTGATCTGTCCCAACATGAAGTTGACCTCTCTCGAAGATCTGCTTAAGTGTCTACAGACTATGAGTCCCCAGATTACTGTCCCGGCAGAGATTCGCGCTAAAGCGCGACTCACTCTTGAGCGTATGCTTGCCGTTCCGCGTGATTGACCGCAGCAAAAATTGCGTTTTTCAGGCGTGCTTCGGCACGCCTGTTTCTTTTGTGAGGATTGATGTCTGATACTGACAGCCGCAGCGATGCCCGGCATGCCACCTGCCGCTCGATCATTGAGGGGACCCTGGAACATAAGCGACTGGAGATCCATGGCCTGGCCGGCAGCGCCGAGGCGCATCTTCTGGCCGGACTGATCAAACAGAGCAAACGCCCTCTGGCGATTCTGGTTGCCGATCAGAAGCAGGCCCATCAGCTCAGAGCCGATCTCAGCTTCTACTCAGGCAGCAGCGACACCATTGCCCTCTTTCCCCAGTGGGAAGTCGGACCGTACGACCCCCTCTCGCCCCATCCGGAGGTTGAGGCAGAACGGCTTGCCACTCTGGCCAGCCTGCATACAGGTCGCCTGCAGGCTGTTATTATAACTATTCGCGCCCTGATGCAGCGGGTTATGCCGCGTTCGATTCTCAACGAACTCTGCCTGAGTCTGCAGCCGGATCAGAGTTATTCCCGACAACAGCTGACAGAAAATCTCCTTTGTCTCGGCTATCAGCCGGTGCCGCTGGTCGAAGATCGTGGCACCTTTTCGTTTCGCGGTGATATTCTCGATATCTTTCCGACCGCCAGTGTTGCACCGGTCCGCCTCGATTTTTTCGGTGACGAACTGGAGCAGATTCGTCATTTTGATCCCGCCAGCCAGCGAAGTTACGACGAGACCTGTCTCGATATTCTTCTGCTGCCGGCGCGGGAACTGGTTCTGGCCGGAAAACACCGGCAATTTTTTCTCGATCGACTCCGTGAACGCTGCGATGAACTGAACATGACCCGCTCCCGACGCGACGCACTCCTCGAAGAGATTCGGGAAGGACTTTTGGCGCCAGGGCGCGAGTTCCTGCTCCCATTCAACTTTCCACAGCTCTCCACCCTGTTTGATTACCTCCCTGATTTTCGCTGGATCCTCTCTGCACCTGCCGAAATCGAACAGGCGGCCGACCAGTTTGCCGCTGAAATTCGCACAGCGGAAGAACGGATCTCCCGAAGCGATGCCCCCTTTGCTCCGGCAGCGACTCTTTTTATCGCCCCGCAGGCGATCTTCAGTGCAATAGAATCTGCCCCCCGGCTCGATCTGACCCGATTGCAGCTGTTTCATCTCGGGGCCGACTGGCCGCTCTTCCATGTCACGGCAGAGGGGCATAGTAATCTTCTCGGCGAGAGCACCACCGGCGCCGGTCTCGATCTCCTCGCGCAGAAAATAGAAGTCTGGCAACAGCAGGGGTGGCGGCTGTTACTGGTCTGTCATCAGATCGGGCAGGCAGAGCGGTTGCAGGAGATGCTTGAACATCACGGCCTCAAACTTGCTATCGATGCAGGTCTGCGCCTTGAGTCCCTGGAAAAGGGGGGAGCCGGGATCTGTGTCGGCGATCTCTCCGGCGGTTTCTCTCTGCCGGATGAACATCTGGCTGTTATTACCGAAGAAGAGATTTTCGGAACGCGTGTCCGTCGTCGCAGTCGCCGCGAAAACAAAGATGTTCTGCTGCCGTCCCTGGCACAACTCAAAGAAGGGGACTGCGTTGTTCATACCGATTACGGCATCGGCCGCTACCGTGGTCTGAAACATTTAAAGACCGGTCGGGTTGAAGGTGATTTTTTGTATCTCGAATATGCAGGAGAAGATCGCCTCTATCTGCCGATCGATCGGATTGAACGGGTCCAGAAATATGTCGGTGCCGAAGGACATGAACCGAAACTCGACAAGATGGGGGGGAATGCCTGGGAGAAGGCGAAGATAAAAGCCCGCTCGGCGGTGGAAGAGATGGCGCGGGATCTGCTGAAAATCCAGGCACGACGAACGATGCATCCGGGGTTTGCCTATCCGCCGGCCGATACCGATTTTCGTGAATTTGAAGCTTCCTTCCCGTACGAAGAGACCGATGATCAGCTTGCGGCGATCGAAGATGTTCTGAATGATCTGCACTCCGACAAGCCGATGGATCGTCTGGTTTGTGGTGATGTCGGTTACGGCAAGACGGAAGTCGCCATACGTGCTGCCTACAAGGTAGCGATGGCCGGGCGTCAGGTTGCCCTGCTGGTTCCGACCACGATTCTCGGTCGTCAGCATTTTGAGACCTTGCAACGACGGTTTCGCGGCACCCCGATTGAGATCGATATGCTCTCCAGGCTGCGCAGTCCAGCCGAACAGAAGCAGACCCGCGAAAAACTCGCTGCCGGTAAAATCGATATCGTTATCGGTACGCACCGGCTGCTGCAGCGCGATATCCGGTTTAAAAACCTTGGGCTGCTGATTATCGATGAGGAGCAGCGCTTCGGCGTCGCCCATAAAGAGAAGCTGAAGCGATTTAGGGCCGATGTCGACGTGCTGACCCTTACGGCTACCCCGATACCGCGTACTTTACAGCTCGGCCTGCTCGGTCTGCGCGACCTGTCGGTCATCGACACGCCGCCGGTTGATCGTCTGGCGATCCGCACCTATGTGACCCGTTTTGAAGATGAGCTGATCCGCCAGGTGATCCTGCGCGAGCTGCAACGCGGCGGCCAGGTTTTTTTTGTTCATAATCGGGTGCAATCGATCCAGGCGATGGCTGATTTTCTCAAACAACTGATCCCCGAGGCCAGGATCGCCGTCGGTCATGGCCAGATGAATGAACGCGAACTCGAAAAAGTGATGCTCGATTTTATCGAAGGAAAGAGCAATGTTCTGGTCTGTACCACCATTATCGAAAACGGCATCGATATTCCTCGGGCCAATACGATGCTGGTCAATCGGGCTGATCGCTTCGGTCTCGCCCAGCTCTATCAGTTGCGAGGCCGGGTTGGTCGTTCTGACCGTCGGGCCTACGCCTACCTGTTGATCCCCGGTGAAGGGGTTCTTGGCCACGACGCCCGGGAGCGGCTGCGTATCCTGCAGGAACAGACGGAACTCGGTGCAGGCTTTCGGATTGCGAGTCATGATCTTGAGCTGCGCGGCGCCGGCGAGCTGCTCGGCGGGAAACAGGCTGGCCAGGTTACCGCCGTCGGCTTCGAGATGTACACGGAACTTCTTCAGGAGACGATTGACGAGCTGCAGGGGATCGAGAGAGACGATCGGATCGACCCGGATCTGCGTCTCGGCGTTTCGGCGTTTCTGCCGGAAAAATATCTCAGTGATCCGAACCAGCGGCTGGTATTTTATCGTCGCCTCGCTTCGGCAGAATCTGCTCAAGCGGTCTACGAACTCGCCGACGAACTGCGGGACCGCTACGGCGAACTGCCGGAAGCCGGACTGCTTCTTCTTGAAGTGATGCAACTGCGTGTACTCCTCAAGCAACTCCGGATCGAAGCGGCTGAATATGATGGCCGTCGACTGGTTTTTGCCTTTCACGCCTCCACTTCGGTTCGACCTGAAGAGATCCTCGTCCGACTGCAGCAGACAGAGATACCGTGCAACTTTTCGCCGGACTATCGACTGACGATCGACGTTGGAAGACTCGATGCGCGGCCACTGCTGCAACACGCTAAAAAAGAATTGCATGCTTTTCTGCAACCATGCTAGTTTGAATCCCTTTATTCAGGTGTTAAAAAAGTCTTATGGTCTGTTGTTAAAAGGGTTAATCTGATGATCCATGTATCGTTACGCTCCCTTCTGTTCTTCACTCTGCTGCTGATACTGCTGACCGCCTGCAGCCGTAAGGAAGAGACCACCTCTCCGGTGCTGATGCGCGTCGACGGGCGGGAGATAACCCTTGAGCAGTTCCGCAAGGAGTTTTCCCGCGCTCAGCCCCCTGGGCAGAAACTGTCGGAAGAAGAACGAAAAGAGATGGAACGTGCTTTTCTCGCCCAGTTGATCGACCGCGAACTTGCTCTTTCTGAAGCCGATCGCCTCGGCATCGTCATTACCCCCACAGAGCTGGAAACAGCGATCAGCGAAACCCGGAGCGAATACCCGCAGGGGGCTTTTGAAACTGTTCTGCGTGAGCGGGGAACCACTCTGCAGGAGTGGAGTGAAGGTCTGCAGCGCAACCTGCTGATGGAGAAGATCATCGCTCAGACCGTCTATTCCAGGGTGTCGGTCAGTGACGAGGAGATCGAGTCTTATTTTGCGCAGAGCCATGCCGAATTTGACCGCCCGGATCAGGTTCGGGCCAGACAAATCGTCGTCGCCACTGAAGAGGAAGGGAAAAAGGTCCTCGGTCTGCTCCGGCAGGGAGAACCGTTTGCCGAGATTGCCCGCCAATCCTCCATGTCCCCCGATTCAGAAGAGGGGGGCGATCTCGGTTTTTTTGCCCGAGGTGAGATGCCGGCCGAATTTGATGCCGTAGTTTTCAAGCTGACACCGGGTCGACTCAGCGATCTGGTAAAAAGTGAATACGGTTACCACGTTTTTCTGGTTGAAGAGAAGCGTCAGGCACACCAACTCAACCTGGATGAAGCGCGTGCAGATATCCGACAGCACCTGACCCATATCAAGGAAACGAGCGCGCACCACCAGTGGCTGCAGGATCTTCGCGCTCGCGCCAGTATCGAGATGAATTGGGAATTACTTTAGTTTTCATCTAAGCATAATTCCGAGTATCATGCCGGTTATATCCCGATACGTAAAACGTATCTGATTGGAAAACAGATCATGCCCCAACATCAATTCAGAAATCGGCTTATTATCACGGTTCTGTTCACTCTGCTCGCCACCCTGGCGACCGGTGAAGTGATCAACAAAGTCGCCGCAGTCGTCAATGACACGATTATTACAACCTATCAGCTTGACCAGAGAATGGCAGAGACTGTCGCACTCGACCCTGGCTATGCCGGTCTCGACGAAGCGGGTCGCGAAACTTATAAAAAGAAGGTTCTCGATCTTATGATCGAAGAAGAACTGATTCAGCAGCGGGCCGTGGAACTGAAGGTCAGAGCCAGTGATGAAGAGGTCAATGCGGCCATCGATGATGTTCAGGTGCAGAATAAATTGACCCGTCTACAGCTGATTGCCGCCCTGGAACAGCAGGGGATGTCTTTTGCAAGCTATCGCAGCAACATGCGCAGCCAGATTACCCGTTACAAGCTGATCGGCAGAGAAGTTCAGAACAAGATCGACGTCACCGGTCAGGAGATCCGTCGCTACTACGAGCAGCACCTCGACGAGTACCGCAATCCACCCTACGTTCATCTCAGCCGGATTGTCTTTTTTCTGCACGAAGATGTTACGGATGGTGAGGCTGCTGCGCTGGAAGTTCTGGCCGAGCAGGCCCGTCGCCGTCTGGTGATGGGTGACAGTATTGCTGATTTGCTGGCCACCTATAGCGAAGCGGAAGGTGGCGATATGGGGAAGCTCAGGGAGTCTGATTTGACGACGGTGTTCGCCGAAGCGATTGTCGGCTTGCAGTCGAAAGAGATCAGCGAAATCGTCAAAACCTCCAGCGGCCTGTTTCTGTTCAAAATGGAAGAGCGCAACATCGGCACCCTGCAACCGCTTGAAAAAGTTCGTCCTGACATCGAAAAGATCCTGATGGCAAAGAGTCGGGACGAGGCGTTAAAAAAATGGCAGGAGGCGTTACGGGCCAACGCGTATATCGATATTCGCCTCTAACCCGGCCGATCCTGCCAATACAAGATAAAAAAAGTCCGTTGCGCGATAGCGTGCAATGGACTTTTTTGGTTTGCTGTCGTGCTGATTTTTTGCAGAGATCCACTATAATCTCACAAAGATCTGCAAGAAAAGGAGACCTGTCGTGAAAACTTTCAGCTCTATTCTGACTTTAATAACCATGTTGTTCTCAAGCAATACGCTAGCCAAAGAGCTGTTTACGTTCACGCCGATTCAGCACGCAACCTTTGTCCTCCAGTCCGGGGATGTAACGATTTATGTTGATCCGGTCGGCGAGGCTGCCGCTTTTGCCGGTTTTCCGCCGCCGGATCTCATTTTGATCACCCATATCCATAGAGACCACCTTGCGCCGGAACTGGTCACAACTCTCAAACAGGACAACAGCCGGATCTTTGGCCCGCCGACGGTTATCGAGCAGCTCGGTTACGGCATGGTACTCAAAAATGGTGAAACGACCGAAGCGGCCGGGATTAAAATTGAGACTATCCCAGCGTACAACACGACCAGCGAGCGTCTCGATTTTCACCCCAGAGGGCGAGATAACGGCTACGTCCTGAGTAAGGACGGGGTGCAGCTCTACATCTCCGGCGACACCGAAGATATCCAGGAGATGCGACAGCTACAGAATATCGACATCGCCTTTGTCTGCATTAATCTCCCGTTCACCATGACCATCGAGCAAGCCGCTTCGGCCGTCAACGCATTCAAACCGGGCATTGTCATCCCCTATCATTACCGGGGCAAACCGGATATGAGCGATATTGACGCTTTTGAACGTCTCGTTACCGACTCAAAAGTTCACAAACAGAAGTGGTATTGATCTTTGCTGTCGATAAAAAATACCCCCCTGCGATTCAGGCAAAGGGGGCGTTCGAAAATGGGGGGGGTTGAGTCTTCCTGCCGCTGCGGGTAATCAAATAGACACAAAAAGTTTGTGATCGATTCGCGCCTTTAAAAATCGAATAATTTCCCCTGCTCCCCTTTTTGTAACGGCGTGCCCCCCCGCTCGATGATCTGCTTGGCTGAGAGCCAGAGCGTGCGGGTCAATTCAATATCGTATTGTGAATCGTGCAGACGACTCTGGTCCACTTCGATTCCGGCATAAGCGGCGATGGTCATCAGCTTGAAGTTGCTCAGTTCTTCCCGAACCGGCTGGAGAATCTGCGCCCAGAGGAGCATGACATCGAGACAGGGGTACCAGAACCAGCTGCCGAAATAACGATCACCGTTCTTTTCCCAGAATTTTCGCATAAACGGCATATCAAAACTGTGCGCGTTGTAACCGATAAACTGAAATTTATCGGCTTTGTCAAATTTATTAACGTGCTTGCCGAGCAGTTCGACCAGCCGCTGGTATATAACCTGCGGATCCTCAAACAACTGCCCGGGGAGTTTAAGAGCGTTCGGGTCGCTCGCCGGTAAAAATTGGCGGCGATCGATTCCGGTCACAGCAAGAGCGGCTTCTTCAATCTGATCGGTCGGGTATGGGCGAAGATAATAGTCGAAACTTTCATGCACCGTATCCCCGATCTGGATAGCGCCGGAAATCTGGGTAATGCCACACCGTTCATAATCGATTCCGGTGGTTTCTACATCGATAAAAACCAGTTTTTGCATCTGATAAATACCTTCTTTTAAAAAAGATAAAATAGCCGCGTTATTTTTACCTTTTCGAACAGGGAGCTGTCAATCGGCCGCTGGTCATAAAAAAGGCCGCTCTTGATAGCAAAGCGGCCTGAAAATCTGACGATCATGAACAAATCA
>JACUTX010000086.1 GCA_014859615.1 Desulfuromonadales bacterium
CCGAGAGTGACCGGAATCAGGTTGTTCAGCAGAAACGAACTCCAGTTCAGACCGACACTCTGCATCCCTGTCTCAGCCGACAGAAGTAATCCGGCCGGAATAAAGTACATATTCGCGACGTTGTGTTCAAAACCACTGGTGACAAAGGCCATAATCGGAACATAGCAGGCGAGGATCTTGCCGCTGATGTCCCGGGCGGCAACCGCCATGAAAATGGCCAGACAGACCAGCCAGTTGCAAAGGAGGCCGCGAATAAACGCCACGTCAAACGAAAGCGTCGCTTTTGCCGTGGCAATCGAGATGACCTGTTCCGTGAGCCCCGGGGCTGAAAACAGCTCGCTTCTGACCATCAACCAGGCAAAAAAGAGTGAGCCGAGAAAGTTTCCAAGGAGCACGACTCCCCAGTTTTCCAGCAGTTTACTCCAGGGAATCTCTTTTTGCAGTGCCGCCTTGGCCAGCAGTGTATTGCCGGTGAACAGTTCCGCACCGCAGATCAGCACCAGCATCAGTCCGAGGGAGAAGACGCTGCCCCCTAAAAAGCGGGCAACCCCCACCCCGAGATGAGCGGCTGTATCGTGAGTGACGACCGTTGCCAGCTGAGCCCCGAAGGCGATGTAGAATCCGGCCAACAGACTGAGAACAACAGTACTCGACAGCGGTTGGGTCAGAACGCGCTGACCATGCGTGACTATCGCCGCCGCCGTTTCGGGAGGGGATAAAAACTGCTTGTTCATTTTAGCTGATCCCCATTTCACGGGCGAGGTTCGTCCAGGCTGGCAGGCTTCGCTCAATCATCGCATCGTCGACACAGTAGGCAATTCTGAAGAACCCGGCGGCACCGAAGCCGCTGCCGGGGACGAGCAACAGACCGTGCTTCTGGGCGATTTTTACAAATTCAATATCATCTTTGATCGGTGCGTGCGGGAAAAAGTAAAAGCCGCCGTCCGGTTTGACGGTTTTAAAACCGATAGAGGTGAGATGCTTGTAGAGGATGTCGCGCTTTTTTCGATAGATTTCGATATCGACCGTTACATCCTGCAGAGTACTGACCAGTCTCTGCATCAGGGCCGGTGCGTTGACGAAACCGAGGACCCGATTACAGAAGACCGCCCCTTCCATGAAGAGATCGACCTCCGGCATCTTTGGGTTGGCGGCCAGGTAGCCGATCCGTTCGCCGGGCAACGCCAGATCTTTTGAGTGTGAAGTGACGACAACCGCATTGTCGATGCTGGTGAAGATTGACGGCACCTCCATATCGAAGGCAAGCCGCGCATACGGTTCGTCAGAAATCACCGTGATTTCATGCCCGGTTTCAGCCTGCTTTCTGACCAGCAACTCTCCCAGAGCGTCGAGGGTCGATTTCGGGTAGATTACTCCGGTCGGATTGTTGGGAGAATTAATGATAATCGCGCGTGTTTTTTCGGTTATCGCAGCTTCAATGGCAATCAGATCCGGCTGAAAAGTCTCAAGATCATTACAGACCTCCACCGCAATGCCGGCGTGATTATCGATGTAGAATTTATATTCGACAAAATACGGCGTCAGGATAATCACTTCATCCCCGGCATCCAGAATGGTTTTCAAAACGACATTGAGTGCGCCACCGGCCCCACAGGTCATGATAATATGTTTTCCGGCGACAGCTGCGCCGCTGATGCGGGCTAACCGCTTGGCGACGGCATTGCGGGTCTCATCGTAGCCGGCGTTATTCATATAACGATGCATTCCGGGGAGGGGTGTCTGGGCCAGCTGCAGCATCCTTGCATGCAGAGCGGCCGGGGGCTCAATGCAGGGGTTGCCGAGGGTGAAATCGAAGACGTTTTCGGCGCCGCGCTCAGCAATGAGTCGCCCACCTTCTTCAAACATTTTACGAATCCACGACGAGCGTTCGATGCAGGTTTTAATTTTATTCGATATCGTCATTAATTTTCTCCTGAAGTCTATCTGAAATGTCAGCGCAGTTTAGCGATCGAATATAAGCCGGTCAAGCACTCCTTGCAAAAGTTTGAGCGAACAGCAATAGCCGACATGGGGTGCGGTTTTAGCCGGGGCTGAATTATTACGCTGCAATCAGGTCAAAACTGGCTTCTTCGTTGATTTTTGTGAATGAATACGCTACATTTTCGAGCCACGACCGACATGAAGGATCTGCTATGCTGAAAAATAAACTTGCAGTCTTAAGAGAAAAAATTGATTCCCTTGATGACCTGATTCTCAAGCATCTCAATGAGCGAGCGGAACTGGTGATTAAGGTTGGGCATCTCAAGCAGGGGGTGAACAGTGATGTTTATGTTCCGAGTCGGGAGCAGGCGATCTATGCCCGTCTGCTAGCCGAGAATAGCGGACCGTTTCCCGACGAGGGGGTACGCCGTGTTTTTCGCGAGATCATCTCGGCGTCGCTGAATCTTGAGCAACCGATGAAGGTCGCTTTTCTCGGGCCGCAAGCAACGTTTACGCATCTGGCTGCGATGCAGCAATTCGGTTTTTCGGCTCAGCTTGTCTCACAACGCAACATCAGCGCCGTTTTCGATGAAGTACAGCGGGGTCGAGCCGATTACGGAGTCGTCCCGGTCGAAAATTCGAATGAAGGGGCTGTGACGCACACCCTCGATATGTTTGTTGAGTCGGACTTGAAGATCAACGCCGAGATTCTGTTGGAGATTTCACACGATCTGTTGTCGCGCAGCGGCCATCTCAGTGCTATTCGCAAAGTGATTTCACACCCTCAGGCGCTCGGGCAGTGTCGTACCTGGCTCGAAGAGAACCTCCCGGACGTTCCGATGGTCGATGTCAGCAGTACCGCCCAGGCGGCGCAGATGGCGGCTGAGGATGAGACGGCAGCAGCGATCGCCAGTGAGCTTTCGGCGACTCTCTACGGTCTGCAGGTCGTCAAGAAAAAGATTGAAGATAATGCGAATAATGTCACCCGTTTTCTGGTGATCGGTTCCCGTAACCCCGCCCCGTCCGGTCATGACAAGACCTCTTTGATGTTCAGTGTCAAAGACGAGCCGGGTATTTTGTATCGCATGCTTGAGCCGTTCAGTCACAACAATCTTAACCTCTCAAAGATCGAGAGTCGTCCTCTGAAGAAGAAGGCCTGGGAGTATATCTTTTTTCTCGACCTCGAAGGACACATCGACCAGGAAAATGTTCGCAAAGCGGTCGAAGAACTCGGAACTTTTTGTCAATTCGTCAAAGTGCTCGGCTCCTATTCGTCAGCGCGATAATTTTTTGCATCGACAGGTTATTGAATGAATAAAGAATTTCTGATTCCGAAAATGTGTGTGATCGGAGTCGGCCTGATCGGCGGTTCTCTGGCCCTGGCAATGAAAGAGGCGGGGCTGGTCGGTGAGGTGGTCGGGGTCGGCCGCGGCGCGGCGAATCTCAAGACAGCTCTGCGTCTCGGGATCATCGATTCTTATACGACCGATCCGTCTGCCGGTGTTGTCGGTGCTGATCTGGTTTTTTTGGCGACCCCGGTTCTCGCCCTTGGCGCTCTGGTCAGAACTATCGCCACGAGTCTCAAACCCGGCGCCGTTGTGACCGACGGCGGGAGCGTGAAACAGGCGGTGATCGATGCTGTCGAACCGGCTCTGCCGACTGGTGTCTGTTTTGTGCCGGGGCATCCGATTGCCGGAACGGAAAATAGCGGTGCTGAGGCCGCATTTTCAACCCTTTACCGTGATCGGCGCTGCATCTTGACTCCAACCGAAAATACAGATCCCGGGGCGCTGCAACTTGTGACCCGGATCTGGGAGGCGGTCGGAAGTGAAGTGGTTCTGATGGGAGTGGAAAAACACGATCGTATTCTGGCTGCCATCAGTCATCTGCCGCATATGGTCGCTTATGCTCTGGTGGTGGCCGGGAGTTCCTATGACCGTTATGAAGAGAATGTCCTCGAATATTCAGCTGGCGGTTTTAAGGATTTTACCCGTATCGCCTCATCGGATCCAACCATGTGGCGCGATATTGCCCTGACCAATCGTGAGGCGCTGGTCGAGATGATCACACATTTTGAACTGTTTTTGACTGAACTCAAAACCGATATCCAGGTGGGTGACGCAGAGAAGTTATTTAATTTCTTTTTAACGGCCAAACAGAATCGCGACGCTATCCTTTAATTTTAACGGTTTCAAGTAACCGCGAATTGGACATGATGATGAAAACAGAAACAATCAGGGCGGCGGATCGGTTATGCGGCGAAATCAGCGTACCGGGTGACAAGTCGATCTCGCATCGCTCTATTATGTTGGGTGCTCTGGGGGAAGGGGCAACCCGGATCAGCGGTTTTTTGCAGGGGGAGGATAACTACTCAACCCTGAATGCGTTTCGTGCCATGGGGGTTGAGATTGAAGATCAAGGGGGCGGAAATCTGCTGGTCACAGGGGTTGGCCTGCATGGTCTGGTCGAACCGACCACGGTTCTCGATTGCGGAAACTCCGGTACGACCATGCGCTTGATGACCGGACTTCTGTCCGGGCAGAAATTTTTTTCGGTCTTGACCGGTGATCAGTACCTGCGCAAACGCCCGATGCGCCGGGTGGTTGAGCCGCTTTCGCTGATGGGGGCCAAGATCGATGGCCGGGACGGGGGCGAACGGGCGCCGCTGGCGATCCGGGGCGGGAATCTGCACGGAATCGAGTATGCTTCGCCGGTGGCCAGTGCGCAGATTAAATCGGCACTGCTCCTAGCGGGTCTTTATGCAAAAGGGGAGACAACCGTACGTGAACCGCATCTCTCACGTGATCATAGTGAACGGATGCTGAAGGCTTTTGGCGCTGACCTGACCCCTTTTGAAGGTGGCGTGACGCTCACCCCCGGAAGTCGTCTGCTCGGTCGTGACGTGGTTGTCCCTGGCGATATCTCCTCGGCGGCTTTTTTTCTGGTCGCCGGTCTGATTGCGCCGCAGAGCGAACTGTTGATTCGTAATGTCGGTATCAACCCGACCCGAAGCGGTATTCTCGATATTCTGCTGGCGATGGGTGGCGATATTCAGCGGGTTGATGAGCGGGAGGTCTGCGGTGAACCGGTCGCCGATCTTCTGGTCAAAAGCAGCCAGCTGCACGGCATTGAGATCGGCGGCTCGGTTGTACCACGGGCGATCGATGAGTTGCCTGTTATCGCTGTTGCGGCAGCCGTCGCCGAAGGGCGCACGACGATCCGCGATGCAGGCGAACTTCGCGTTAAGGAGACCGATCGTATCGATGCCATGGTCTGTGCCTTGACACTCCTCGGGGGACAGGTTGAGGGGCGTGAAGACGGGATGGTGATTGATGGTGTTGAGTCTCTGTCAGGCGGTTCGGTTCTCTCCCGGGGGGATCACCGCATCGCCATGAGTCTGGCTGTCGCCGCACACCGGGCAACGGCTGAGGTCACCATTACCGATACGGACTGTACCGAGACCTCCTTCCCCGGTTTCTGGCCCCTTTTGCGGTCGGTGCAGAGAAGATAATAAAACTATGCCGAAACAGTTGATTGTTGCCATAGACGGTCCGTCGGGCGCCGGCAAAAGTACCTTGAGCCGCTGCGTCGCGCAGGTTCTCGGTTATCTGAATATCGACACCGGTGCCATGTATCGTTGTGTTGCCCTGGCCGCTCAACGTCAGGGGGTCGATCCTTCCGACGCACAGGGTCTCGCCCGGTTGAGTCGTTCGGTTCGAATCCGTTTTACACCCTCCGCTACCGGGGAGAGGGTTCTTCTTGATGATGTCGATGTCTCGGATGCAATCCGGACTCCGGAGGTGAGTTTACTGACGCCGAAGGTGGCTGCGATCCCTGCGGTCAGGGATGCGATGGTTGCTCAACAGCGAAAAATGGGCGAAAAGGGGGGGGTTGTTCTGGAGGGGCGGGACATCGGTTCGGTCGTTTTCCCTGCTGCCGAAGTGAAGATTTTTTTGATAGCGACCGCTGAAGAGCGTGGTCGCAGACGTTTTGCTGAATTGACTGCAAAAGGCGTGCAGATCGATCTTGCCCGGACCATCGCCGAAATAAAGGAGCGAGATCGTCTCGATATAACCCGGACTCATTCACCGCTGGTCAAATCTGCGGATGCGATCGAAATCGATACGACCGGTCTGACGATCGACCAGGTTCAGCAGCGGATCCTGCAGATTGTTCAAAATCAGAATCGAATCTGTTGACAACAACGAATAATCCTCTTTTTAGTCGTAGCAGGCCGATTGTCCCTGTGGAAAAAATCGATAAAAATAGTCACGAAGAGTGCTGGAAGAAGATAAATAAAGGTTTGTTTTTCGGGAATCTTTATGATATGTTCCTTCACCGTGACTTCGCGTCACCCTGCTGTCAAAGGCGGGAAAATTGCTAGGGGGTAACATCTCACAATGGTAGAAAACACAGAAAAGTTCAACATGGACGACGAGGATCTCGACGAAAACGATTTTGACGAGATGGAAGAGAGTTTCGAAGCTCTTTTCGAGAACAGTATCAAGGAACTGAAGTCTGGTAACGTCGTTATCGGGACGATTGTTCAGGTCAACAAGGACACGGTTGTTGTTGATGTTGGTGGTAAATCGGAAGGGTTGATCCCTATCAACGAATTTACCGGAGAAGACGGCATTGCTGTCGAGATGAAAGTCGGCGATCAGTTTGATGTCTTGATCGAGCGGACTGAGAATGAGCACGGATTGATCAGTCTCTCCAAAGAGAAGGCCGATCGACAAAAAGTCTGGAATGCTCTCGAAGAGGATGCCGTTGTTCCGGGTCGGATCGTTTCGCGAATCAAGGGTGGTCTGACGGTCGATATCGGCGTCAATGCCTTCCTCCCCGGTTCTCAAGTCGATCTTCGTCCGGTTCGTAATCTTGACAAACTGATTGGTGAAACCTTCGATTTCAAGATTATCAAGCTGAACAAACGTCGTGGCAATATTGTTCTGTCCCGCCGTGTTCTGCTTGAAACCGAGCGTGAATCACAGCGTGGCGATACCTTGAAAACCTTGACTGAAGATCAGACGGTTGAAGGGATTGTCAAGAATCTGACGGATTATGGCGCCTTTATCGATCTCGGTGGTATCGACGGCCTGCTGCACATTACGGATATGTCCTGGGGTCGGGTCAACCACCCTTCGGATATTCTGACTGTTGGCGACACCATTGAGGTCAAGGTTCTGAAATTTGACCGGGATAAAGAGCGTGTCTCTCTCGGGATGAAGCAGACCACGACTGATCCATGGTTTGAAGTCGAAAAGAACTATCCGGTTGGCGCAAAGACTGTTGGCAAGGTGGTCAGTTTGACCGATTACGGTGCGTTTGTTGAATTGGCTCAAGGGGTCGAAGGGCTCATTCATGTTTCAGAAATGAGCTGGACCAAACGGATCAAGCATCCGAATAAAATACTCAACGTCGGCGACGAAGTCGAGTCGATTGTTCTGGCGCTCGATATCCCCAATCGTCGTATCTCTCTCGGTCTGAAGCAGGTCGATGCAAACCCATGGGAAGTGATTGAATCGAAATTCCCGGTCGGAACGATCATCGAAGGTCAAATCAAGAATATTACCGATTTTGGTATTTTCGTCGGTGTTGACGAAGGGATCGATGGCCTGGTTCATATTTCTGATCTTTCCTGGGTGAAACGGATCAAGCATCCTTCTGAAATATATAAAAAAGGTGACACGGTCAAGGCTGTTGTTTTAAGTATTGATGGCGAAAACGAACGTTTCTCTCTCGGCATCAAGCAGCTTGAAGAAGATCCGTGGCAGGCTATACCGAAGCGTTATACTCCGGGAACCATTATCCGGGGCACAATCACTTCTGTGACCGATTTCGGTATCTTCATGCAGATTGAAGAAGGGATCGAAGGCCTGATTCATGTCTCTGAAATCAGCAAGGAGAAGGTCGATTCGCCAAAGGATTTTGCATCGGTTGGCGATGAGATTGAAGCTGTTGTTCTCAATGTCGATACGGTCGATCGCAAGATCGCCCTGTCGATCAAGCATCTCTCTACACAAAAAGAGAAAGCTGAAGTTGATGCTTTCCTCGGCGCGCAGAAGAGTGCGACCAGCAACCTGGGCGCACTTCTCCAGGGTGCCATGAACAAGTCCGAAAAAGAATAATCCGTTTTGCATTGTAAACAGACCCCCTGCAATCAATTGCAGGGGGTCTCTACATTTTCGGAACAATAGATGACGCAGCGCTCATACACTGTCCCGTTTCTTGTTATTGGTGGCATTTTTATTTTTTTCACGCTCCTGTTTCTGGGAATCGCCTTTATTTTCGGGACACCGGCATCTCTGACCCTCGGCGCCCGGATCGGCGTGATTGAAATTATTGGTCCCATTACCACTTCTGATCGAACCGTTCAGACCATTGTCGATTTTCGGCTTAATGATGCGATCAAAGGGGTTATCCTCCGCGTCGATTCTCCCGGCGGCGGGGTCGGTCCATCGCAAGAGATCTACGCAGAAATCAAACGTCTCGCCGCGAAAAAACCGGTCATTGTTTCGATGGGGGGTGTTGCCGCTTCTGGCGGTTATTATGTCTCCCTCCCGGCCCAAAAAATTTTGGCCAACCCTGGAACTCTGACCGGTAGTATCGGCGTAATCATGGGGTTTACCAACTATCAGGATCTGTTTGAAAAGATCGGTTTGAAAAGTGATGTCGTTAAAAGTGGCGAACACAAGGATATCGGTTCAGCAATTCGCCCCATGACTGAAACGGATCGCTCTATTTTGCAGGAGTTGATCGATGACGTTCATAACCAGTTTGTCACTGCCGTTGCAGAAGAACGGAGTCTTGAGTTTGAAGTTGCGGCACAACTAGCCGACGGGCGTGTTTATACCGGCCGACAGGCGATGGAATCCGGTTTGATCGATGAGCTTGGTAATTTTCGGGATGCTGTCGCCCTGGTGGCCGCAATGACTTCTATTGATGGCGAGCCGACTCTGGTCTATCCAGCTGAACCCAAAAAGAATTTTGTTGATTATTTTATTGAGCAGTCTGTTGACCAGTTTCGCAAGGGTCTCCGTGAAGAGGGTAGTGCAGGGTTACAATATCGTTGGAATGCAGACAGGAGGTAGTGATCATGACGAAGAGTGAACTTGTAGAGAAGCTCTCTACGAATGCCGAAGGTTTAAACAAGAAGGACGCCGAGGTTGTTGTTAATACAATATTCAACAGTATTGGTGACGCTCTGGTGAGTGGCGACCGGGTTGAAATACGCGGTTTTGGTTCATTCAGTATCCGTGAGCGCGACGCCCGGGAAGCGCGCAATCCTAAAAGTGGTGAAGTCGTCAGTATTCCGGCTAAAAAGACCCCCTTCTTTAAAACCGGTAAAGAGCTCCGTTCTCGCGTCGATTTTTGATTCCTGATCAGCAAGAACACCGATTGAACCTGTTTAACAGCTCTAATGCCAGATAACGTTTTCACTTTTTTATTACGAAAAAGCCCCCAATTACAGCTGGGGGCTTTTTTTGGTTTTCGGAATGCAGGCCAGAACTGTTTATGCCGTTTAGTATTAACGACCGGTTTGGAGAGCTGCTTCAGGCGTCCTGTTTCGAGACAGG
>JACUTX010000382.1 GCA_014859615.1 Desulfuromonadales bacterium
TCGGCCTTGTCGATCAGGATGCGTGCCACCAGACGACCGATCCGGCCGAAGCCGTAGAGGACGATATCCTGCGGTTTGCTCAGTGCCGACCGGGTTCCGGTGTTGATCAGGGTCAGCTCCTGACGCACAAAATCATCGAGCGCGATCCCGCTTCCGGCCGCCTGCGTCATATAGCGAACGGTCAGCTTGCCGATATCGATCCGCCCGGGAGCGAGATCGAGTTTTTCCATCGCTTTGAGAATCGGTGCACTGTTGCGGACGGAGAGTTCATTTTCGAGAATCTGGCGGGCAAAACGGTGTATACGCAGAATATCGACAACCGACTTGTGAACCAGCGATTTGCCGTATACCGATGTGATAACGCCGTGGTCGCGGTAGAGTTTCCCGATCAGCGGCAGCATCGATTCACCGATCGCTTCTCGTTCACTCCAGTCTTTAAAATACTTATCCTGAATCTCCATCTTTGTGCTCCTGTCGAGTATTGTTTGGCGGCTGAAATTACCGACGTATCGTAGCCGATTGTTGAGTCGTGTGCAACCCTGCAAAGGGAAATAGTTTGCACTGGACTTGCCCGGAATGAATTGCTATTGATATTTTTTGCGGTAATATGTAGCGTCAACTGCGAAGATTTAAGGAGGAGAACAATGAGTGAAGCAGTGCACTTCAGTGACCTTGGTTTGGTCAACACCCGGGAGATGTTTGCCCGTGCGGTCGGCGGCGGTTATGCGATTCCGGCTTATAATTTCAACAATCTTGAACAGTTACAGGCGATTATTACCGCCTGTGTGCAGAGTCGTTCGCCCGTCATTCTGCAGCTGAGCAAAGGGGCGCGCGAATACGCCAACGCCACCATGCTTCGCTATATGGCAATGGGCGCAGTGGCGATGGCAAAGGAGCTGGGCGTACAGATCCCGATTTGTCTGCATCTCGATCATGGCGACTCGTTTGAACTCTGTAAATCGTGTATCGACAACGGTTTCTCTTCCGTCATGATCGACGGTTCGCATCTGTCTTACGCAGAGAATGTGGCGTTGACCCGCAAAGTTGTTGAGTACGCGCACTCGTTCGATGTGACGGTCGAGGGGGAGCTTGGCGTACTCGCCGGGATCGAAGATGAAGTTGTCGCCGAAAAATCGACCTACACCCGGCCGGAAGAGGTCGAAGATTTCGTCAAGAAGACCGGCGTCGACTCGCTCGCCATCTCCATCGGCACCAGCCACGGCGCCTACAAATTCAAGCCGGGGACGACTGTTCCGCCGCTTCGTTTCGATATTCTCGAAGAGATCGAAAAACGGATTCCCGGCTTTCCGATTGTGTTGCACGGGGCATCGAGTGTGGTGCAGACGTATGTGCAGATGATCAACCAGTACGGCGGCAAGATGGAAGGGGCGATCGGCGTTCCCGAGGAGCAGTTGCGCCGCGCAGCCGCAAGCGCCGTCTGTAAAATCAATATCGATTCCGATGGCCGGCTGGTCATGACGGCGAAAATTCGCGAGTATCTCGCGAAGTTTCCGTCAGAATTTGATCCGCGCAAGTTTCTCGGTGCCGCCCGCACGGAACTCACCGAGCTGCTCAAGCATAAAAACGAAACCGTACTCGGCAGCGCCGGCAA
>JACUTX010000383.1 GCA_014859615.1 Desulfuromonadales bacterium
CTCCGATGAAACCTTGTACCAGAAGGTGACCAGACCGGGGGAGCAGTTAGCAGTGATCTCCATCGAAGCCGATTGATTATCACCGACCCCGGGGAGAGTAACGCCCGTCGCAGGATCCGTATAAAGTTTCGGCGTTGCGGCTGCAAAATCGCCGCTGTAGGGGGAATCGGTCAAAACTTTCCAGGTTCCCGCCCCGCGTAAAACCCAGCCGTCGCGCAGATTGCTGACGGTTCCGAACGGAGCAGGACGAAAGACCTTGTAAGACAAGGAGGCGGTAACGGTATAAGGGGTGGTGGTCCCGACCGGTTCGATAAAATCGGTTGCGACTTCAAGGTGAGTCGCATCGATAATGTGCCGCACACGGTAGGGGTAGCCGCCGAGAGTCAGAATATCGTTGATCTTGACCTGGTTCGTGTAATAGTTGGCGGTGGCGTCATAAATAATACGCGGCTGCGGCGGGACTGAGCTGTTGTTCTGAACCGTTCCTGCCAGTCCGGTGACGCGGTCGACCGAGGTCGGAAGGTCCGTCAGAGCGCCAAACTCAAGTGACTTTTCCGTAACGGCAGTAATGGTATAGCGTGTGTTGTCAATTTCAACCTCATCACCGGCCACCACACCGTCGTCAACAAAAGCGGCATCAGGATTAAACAAGGTTCTGGGATATGGAGCGCCGACGCCGGCACGACTGAGGGTTGCCAGACCAAGAGAGATACTCTCAAAATCTTCATAGGTCGGGTTCGAATAAGGGTTGTAGATGGTGAATTTCAGGTCATCGATCCAGGCCGCATCATGACCTACATTGAGACTGCCATCTTTATAGACATCCCAAGAAAAATTGTAACTGCCGGCTGGCAAGGCATCGACCGAATAGGTCTTCCAGCCGACCTGCGCGCCACTGAATTTTGCGACCAGCAGATCGTCCTGATAAAAAGACATCGGATCTTTGCTGCCTTCCAGATCGGTCCGGTAACGGAAACTGAACTGACCATTTAAAGCCTGAGTCAGCAGCGGCATCCGTACAGTCGCCCTTTTTCCGTGTTGATTCCAGAGATTCGAACGGAGGGCGGTCAAGCCGGAGTATGACCGGGTGAGCGTGTAACCGACGCCCGATTGTAAGCCGCCGACAAAATCTGATTTCACCAAAAGGTCGGTATCGGTTAAAACCTTATCGACAAAATAGGCGGCACTCCCGATGGTGATTTTGTCATCGGGGAGAATATTCGTCACTTTAAAGGTTGCCGAACTATCGCGTAACAGCCGTGGCCGTTCAGCTGCGTCGAGTGTGAGAGTAGCGGTCCCGCTCCTGACCGGTGCGGTTAAGCTCCAGTCGAAGGCCGGATCGTTGAGGGTATTGGTGAAAGTCCAGCCGGTTAAATCGAGATCATCAAAATCAAAAATCCATTCCGTCGGGCGCGGGTCAAGACCGTCAGGAATACCGTCAGAATCGCTATCAGGATTAAACGGGTCGGTACCGGCCAGAAACTCCTGCAGATTGGTCAAACCGTCACTATCCGGATCAGAAGCCGCATCAGCCGGATCGTTCGGATTAAACCCCCAGAACAGCTCCCAATCATCAGGGATGCCGTCATTATCGGTGTCGATGATAATC
>JACUTX010000384.1 GCA_014859615.1 Desulfuromonadales bacterium
GTGAATGGTTCCAAATAATCAGACAATGGAAGTCCGATTAATGTGGGAATCAACATGCGCGAACAGTATTTTATCCCGTTTCTGCTGCTGTTTATCATTCTCTTTACCGCTACCGGCGTCGGTAACGGTTCGACTTTTCGCTCGATTGCTGTTATTTTCGACAAGGAACAGGCCGGACCGGTCCTCGGGTGGACTTCGGCCATTGCCGCTTACGGAGCTTTTATTATTCCGCAGGTTTTTGGTGAGCAGATCAAGGCGACCACCCCCGAGTATGCACTCTATGGCTTCGCAATTTTCTACTTCGTCTGCCTGCTGCTGAACTGGTGGTTCTACACCCGCAAGAATGCCTATATCCAAAACCCTTAAACGAAAGTGAAATTTTATGATGACAGCTCCAGATAACAGTTCTTTGAGTCAGCAGATATTGCAGCTTGCCCCCGATGCGATCATGTTTTCCGATCGGGAAGGGATCATCCGTCTCTGGAACAAGGGGGCAGAGCGGATTTTCGGCTCTTCGGCTAAAGAGGCGATCGGTCAGTCCCTCGACCTGATCATTCCCGAAAAGTTACGGGCGCGGCACTGGGAGGGGTACACCAAGACGATGGCGACCGGTGAAACGCGTTATGGGACCGATCTGCTCGCGGTGCCGGCGCAACATCGGGATGGTTCCAGAATTTCGACCGAATTTTCGATTGTGCTGCTGCGCGATGAAAGGGGAGAGCCGATAGGCGTTGCGGCGATATTGCGTGATGTCACGCCGCAGCGGCAAAGAGAAAAAGGGCTGCAGGATCGGATTGCAGAGCTGGAGGTGGGACTGAAGAAATAGAAAAGTCAGAGCAATGTTGAACAAATGAGCGTTGTAACGATTAAGCTGCGAAAAGAGCCCGGCAGATGGATGGTTTGGTAAGGTTGTGAAACGTAGTTAATAGTGTTATAAAGATCCCTCGAATCATATTGATTTGGAGGGGTTATGGTTTAAATATCAGGAATATTTGTGAGCGTCGGCTGCTTAAAAGCGGCTGGCGTTTTTTTGTTTTCAATGCGAACTGCGAGGGTCAAATACCCATAAGTCAAGGCTGGCACCGTAACAAGAGCGAGAGACGGAGGGGGGAACCAGCGATGAAGAATGACGAACCATTGATTCCGCCGCACGGCGGCTACCGCAAGTTGAAGAGCTTTCAAGTGGCGCAGCTGGTTTTTGACGTGACGGTGCGTTTTGTCGAGGCCTACATCGACCGCTTCAGCCGAACCCGCGATCAGATGGTGCAGGCGGCGCGCTCGGGGGTACAGAACATCGCCGAGGGGTCGCAGGCTTCGGCGACCTCGAAAAAGACCGAGTTGAAACTAACTCAGGTGGCGCGGGCGAGTCTGGAAGAGTTGAAGCTCGACTACGAAGATTTTTTGCGCCAGCGCGGTCTGGCACAATGGGAACGCAAGCATCTGCTGCGCCAGGAGCTGGTGGATCGGCGCTGCAAAAGCGCTGATGAGGTGGTGCTTTGGGTGGGGGAAGTTGGGAAGCGGGCGGTTTTTTGTGGACCGGGTGGACTTAGTGGACCGGGTAGACAGAGTGAGACTGCAGGGGCCGCGTCCACGGCGTCGACAAC
>JACUTX010000423.1 GCA_014859615.1 Desulfuromonadales bacterium
GCCGGGAAAATATTCTCGATCCCGATGCTTTTGTCGCTGCGCTGCGTGAGGTTCTCGATCCGATTGCCGGTGCGGAAGAGCGGATCGGTCTGGCGTTGCCGGAGCGAGCCGGACGCATTCTTTTGACCCGTGTTGAAACACCTCTGGTTAAAAAATCTGAAGGGATTGAAATCCTCAAGTGGCAGCTGCGTGATGTACTCCCTGGCGATGCAGAGCTGCAGCTCGATTACCAGATTATCGATCGGGATGAATCGGGACGGCAGCAGCTGCTTGTGACCTGTATTACGCAAACAGTTTTACAACAGTATGAAGACTGTTTTAATCGTGCCGGTTACGGCCCGGAGATGATCGATTTTCGCTCTCTTTGTCAGTTCAATTACTATCGAACCCGGCTCGGTTCTGATGAAAATTTTATTCTGATTTTAGCTGAGGACCGGTCACTGGTTATGCAGGTATATCAGGGCGGGATACCGGTCTATCATCGCGCCTGTGAGACGGCCGGTGATGTTGAATCGATCTATAGTGAGTTGAGCCGGGTCTTGTCGGGTGAGCGGAGCCGGCTCGGTGGATTGCGCCGCGAAACCGTCTATCTGCACAGCAGTCAGGAAGAGAATGCTGATCTTGTCGCGGCATTAAAAAGTCTGTTTGAGAAGGATGCGATTATTCTGCTCGACCCTGAACTGTCGCGATTTGGCGCGCCAACTCTTGCGCTCGACAAGAGCCAGATCCGGTCACTGGTTACGTCGATCGGTGCGGCAGAGCGTCTGCTGTAGGAGCCGTTATGAAGTATACCCTCAATCTTGCGACCCGTTCTTATGTCAATCGACGGGCACTCTATCTTTGTTATGCCGTTCTGGGTGCTCTTCTGGTCACCTTTTTGATGTTGAATCTGCTGCGCTTTTTCTCTTTGCAAAGTGAGATCAGTCGTAATGATGCAAGCAGGACAAAAATCGAAGGCGAACTTCTGAGCCGCTCCGGGGTTGACGCTGTCGGTTATGATGAGACGAGCTACAAAAAATTAATCACCAGCATCCAGGCCGCTAACGCTATTTTGCAGCAGGATAGCTTCCGGTGGACGCCGTTACTTGATCAGCTGGAATCGATTGTGCCGCGTGCGGTGCGCATTGATAAAATCAGTCCGGATCATCTGAATAAAACTGTTAAGCTCTCCGGTCAGGCGAAGACTCTCCAGTCCCTGAAACGGTTTATCGACAATCTGATCAAGTCGGGTAACTACACGCATGTTTTTCTTGAAGCACAGTCAACTGAACAGCAAACAGGGCTTATCCGTTTCTCCATCACCCTTGAAGGAGCCTTTTAATGATCCGTGAACCGATCTGGAAGGCTGTCTGGAGAGTTAATCGGATTATTCCGCTGTGTCTGGTCGCTCTTTTGATTCTGAATCTGGGCTTTGTTTTTTTTCTGACTTACGGACCGGAGAAGAAGGCGGCATTCATTCAGGCTGAATTGATTCGTCTGCAGGCCGAGGAGCGTAAATCCCAGCGCGGGGAGGGGGATTCGCAGGCACCGGTTATTGTTTATGCACGCGGGGTTGAGGATCTGCAGAAATTCCGTCAGGC
>JACUTX010000385.1 GCA_014859615.1 Desulfuromonadales bacterium
CCTGCTGTTGGCGATGCTGGGATGTGTGACTCTGCTCGGGCATTACGGCGGGAAGTTGGTCTTCAGTCTGATGAACCGATCGTAAGCTTTCGGTGTTAACCTTTATGTCTCTGACTGTCAGCGTGATCGGTAAAGTTACGTAGAACTCTTGCAGTCTTCGCTGAATTCTGTGAAAATGATTACGTTGTTAAAATCCGCTACTCTGATTTCCGCGCGAGAAGAGCATCCATGTCGACCGTTATGTCGTCTCAACATAGTCTGTTAATTCGCCTGAAAACCGGTGCGAAAGATTGCTGGGGTCTGATCCGTTCTCCCGACACTCTCTATCTCGGTCTGAAGAGGAAGGGGGTAGTCCCTGCGCTATTGCTTCTCTCTCTGGCCTTGGTTCCGCTCGTCTTGCTTCCGATTGCAAACCTGACCCTCGAGAAAATCTATCCGCCGATCACAGAGAAAAAGCTGTTCGGTCTGCTCCATTCCACCGCCGCCGATGAACGTCTTGAGGTGCGAAAAAGCCAGTCGGCTTATTTGATCTGGACCCTTGCCGGGGTCGCGGTTGTCATCGGTCTGATCGGTTACGCACCGATTGTCCGGTTTTCGGCTGAAATCGAAAAAGAGGAACTGCTGAAATCGTTGCAGCAAGCATCCGGTGTTAAAGGCCCATTGAATCTCGAAGATCGCTATCGGGTCGATGATGAGATCGGCTCAGGCGCAATGGGAGTGGTTTTTTCTGCTTTTGATATGAAGCTGGAGCGCAACGTTGCCTTAAAAGAGCTCCCGTCTGTTTTTATACGCGACTCTGAACGGCGTGAACGTTTTCGCCGTGAGGCGCTGACTCTGGCAAAGTTGACCCACCCTGGCATTGTGCAGATTTATGATCTGCTTGATGATGGCGAGCGGATCGTGCTGGTGATGGAACTGGTTAAGGGGGGGACGCTGGAATCACTTATCGCAAACAAGGCTCCTTTCGCGGTTGCCGAGGCTTGTCGTCTGGTTGAGTCGATTAGTGAAACGCTGGCCCATGTTCATCAGAAGGGGATTGTACATCGGGACCTGAAGCCGGCGAATATTCTGATTGATGAGAATCAAAATCTGAAGGTGACCGACTTTGGTCTGGCGCGTCTGCGGCAGGAGAGCAGAATGACCCTCGATGGCAGTGTTATGGGATCCCCAAACTATATGAGCCCCGAGCAGGCGGCAGGTCAACAGACAGATTACCGGACTGATATCTATGCCCTTGGTATTATCTTTTATGAGTTGCTGACCGGAGCTCCCCCCTATACGGGTGAGCTTGCTGCGGTGATGGTCAAGCAGATATCCGAAAATCCGACCCCTCCCAGCGAGCGAATCGAGGGGCTCGACCATGAGGTTGATTCTCTGGTTATGGCGATGTTGAACAAAAATCCGGATGAGAGGTTGTCGGATTTTCATGAAATACGCGCGCGCCTACAACGATTGCAGGATTGACTGACGAGTAAGGGAGAGATGACAAATGGCCAAGGTTGTCGTGCTGTTTAAAAACAAGGTTATCAAGGAAGTCTCGATCGGTCCGCAGGGGATCAAGATCGGCCGTGACCCTGATA
>JACUTX010000087.1 GCA_014859615.1 Desulfuromonadales bacterium
ACCATCACGGCTTTAGAAACCGGCAACCGACTTGCGATCCATGACCGATGCCATCTTGTTCAGTGCGTTGATGTACGCCTTGGCACTGGCGACGATAATATCCTCGTGCGCCCCCTGTCCCAAGACTTCGCGCCCATTCTCTTCGAGACGAACCGTACACTCACCCTGGGCATCCGTCCCGCCGGTAATTGCACCGACAATGAACTGTTTCAGTTCCGAATTGGTGCCGGTCAACTCTTTTATTGCGCGGAAAGTCGCATCAACGGGGCCAGCCCCCATCACTGCGGTCTTTTTCAGCAGACCGTTAACTTCCATTTCAACCGTCGCCGTCGGTGCTGCAAACGAACCGGAACTGACATTCATCTGCTTGAGTTTATACTTCTCCTCGTAGCGAATGATTTCATCAGCGATGATTGCATCAATATCTTCATCGAAAATTTCTTTTTTCTGATCGGCAAGAGCCTTGAAGCGCATGAAGGCTTTCTCGACATCTTCCTTCGGCAAGTCATAGCCGAGATCTTTAATCCGGTCAACAAACGCGTGCCGACCCGAGTGCTTGCCGAGAACCAGCTTATTCTGTTTCAGGCCGATCGACTCAGGAGTCATAATCTCGTAAGTCTCTTTATCCATCATGACACCGTGCTGATGAATTCCGGCTTCATGAGCAAAGGCATTGGCTCCGACAATCGCCTTGTTCGGTTGAACAACAATACCGGTAACAGTCGACAAGAGACGGCTCGTCGCATAGATATGCTCAGTATTAATCGCCGTAGTGTACGGCATGATGTCGTGCCGTGTCCTGAGCGCCATGACCACCTCTTCAACAGAACAGTTCCCGGCCCGCTCACCGATGCCGTTGATTGTGCACTCCACCTGACCAGCACCGGCCCGAATCGCCGCAAGCGAGTTGGCGACGGCCAGACCAAGATCATTATGGCAATGAACAGAGAGAACCGCTTGATCAATATTCGGCACATTTTTCATCAAATAGCTGATAAGATCATAAAATTCATGCGGAATAGCGTATCCGACCGTGTCGGGGATATTCACTGTTGTTGCCCCGGCAGCAATCACCGCCTCAACAACTTCGGCAAGGAACGTTTTACGGGTTCGCACCGCGTCTTCACACGAAAATTCGACATTATTCGTATAACCGGCTGCACGCTTGACAGCTTTGACTGCCGTTTCAAGCACTTTGTCCGGGGACATCTGTAGCTTGCGTTCCATATGAATATCAGATGTGGCAATAAAAGTGTGAATTCGCCCGCGTTCACCAGCGTATTTCAGGGCATCCCAGGCCCGATCGATATCGTTGTCACTGGCACGACAGAGACCGGCAATCTGCGGTCCCTTAATCGTCTCCGCAATCCGTTTGACCGCCTCAAAATCACCAATCGACGCAATCGGAAAACCGGCTTCAATGACATCAACGTTCATCTTTTCAAGTTGATGCGCGATCCGCAATTTCTCGTCAATATTCATACTGGCGCCAGGAGACTGTTCACCATCACGCAGGGTTGTATCAAATATTATAATTTTTTTTCTGTCGTCCATAATTCCTCACTTAAAGGGAGTGATCATCGCACTGAAAAAAGGTAGCCAGTGATGATCTGATCTCTGTTTATTCCAACTTTATTCCTGTTCTCACTCAAGGTTCCAAGGTCACTCAGGTCAGATTCCACACAACCACCTCCTCTCTCCCCGTCTGAAAAATAAAAAAGCCTCCACCCCGATCAGGGGCGAAAGCCTGCGCTTCGCGGTACCACCCTGTTTTATCTGTTGATCACAACATCAACAGACCTTCTTTTCCCTTAACGCAGGATCACGGTGACAGCTAACAACAACAGTGGCTCACTATCACAGCTCCAAGGCGAGTTCGACTCTCTTCTGTATCGGCTTGCAGCACCGCCGACTCTCTAGAACAGAAGGGGGGAGTCTACTACTCCTCTTCATCGCTTTTAAAACGTTGTTAATATAAAGCAGAAATCGAGGTTATCTGTCAACCCTGATCAACAAAAAAGAGAGGTAATCCGCTTTTTTTTGAACAGAGCAGACTCTGTTTGATCACTCCGAATCCGCTTCGACCGGCGGTTTCTTCTTGCGAAACAGACCGATCAGGGCAGTGACCGGGCCCGACGCCACGTAAGTAAGCGCGAGAACAAAAAGCATGATTTCGGGTCGGGCGATAATCACAACAATCAGAAAAATAGCCAAAACCAGAAAACTGAACGGCTGACGTTTGACCAGCTCTGGATCCTTGAAAGCATAATAACGGACGTTGCTGACCATTAAAAATGCGAGGCAGTAGATCAGGACAACAACTGAGACCTGTTTAATCGTGCCAGAACCGCCGAGATAGTAAAACAGCAAAACACACGCTGCCACCATCCAGGCGGCTGAGGGGATCGGCAAACCGACAAATTTTTTCGATTCAACCGTATCGACCTGCACATTAAAACGAGCCAGCCGGAGTGCGCCACAGACGACGTATAAAAAAGCCGCCAACCAACCGAGTTTACCAAAGGTGGTCAGCGCCCAGGAGTACATGAGAAGACCGGGTGCAACGCCGAAGCCGACCAGATCGGCTAGAGAGTCGTATTCAACCCCGAAGCGGCTGGTCGAATTGGTCATTCGCGCAACTTTACCATCCAGACCATCAAAAACCGTCGCAATCAGGATAAACCAGGCCGCTTTCTCAAACTGGCCATTCATGGCCGAAACAATACTGTAATACCCCGCAAACAGAGTCCCGGTAGTAAACAGGTTCGGCAGGATATAGACCCCTTTACGCAGGTTCTCTTGCCTTTTCAATTTTTCAGGATTGTAACTCATTTCAGATACCCCAGGACCGATTCACCGGCAACAGTCCGATCACCGAGCCCAACTTTAATATCTGATCCGACCGGAAAATAGACATCAACCCGTGAACCAAAACGGATAAGACCATAGCGACTCCCCTGCTTCAGAGTCTCTTCAGGCTTGGCATAAGATACGATCCGCCGGGCAACCAATCCGGCGATCTGAACGAACAGCAGGTTATGACCACTGTCAGTCTTCATCCAGATCCCTGCCTGTTCATTAGTCAGACTCGCCTTATCGAGAGAAGCGTTCAAAAACTCTCCCTTATTATAAAAGGTATCGATGACCTTCCCCGTACATGGGGCGCGATTGACATGGACATTAAAAACCGACATGAAGATACTGACTTTAAGGGCAGCCCCTTTAAAATAGCGATCTTCAATAACCTCACCGCAAAAGACGATCTTACCATCTGCCGGAGCAATAATCCCCCCCTCTTCAATCGGAGTGTGTCGGGACGGATCACGAAAAAAATAGGCAGTAAAGAGACTCAGGGCCAGTCCGATGGAGGCCAGACAGCGCCAGTCGAGAAGAGCAAAGATCAGTGTAACAAAAGCGAACAGATAGATAAAAGGGAGGCCCTCACGGGCCACGGGCAGATTATTGTCGTCCATACGATACCCCAATCAAAAGAGTCGGGGAGAGTATGGCTCTCCCCGACAATGAAATCAATTTTTGGCTTTGTCTACAATCTTGTTCTTACCAATCCACGGCATCATAGCTCGCAATTTACCACCGACCTGTTCAATCGGATGCGCAGCATTGAGGCTTCGTCTGGCTGTCATCTCAGGGTAATTTGTCAGTCCTTCGAGAATAAAGCGTTTGGCATATTCACCGTTTTGTATATTGGTCAAGCATTGGCGCATCGCCTTGCGACTCTCTTCATTGATCACCTGCGGTCCGGTCACATACTCACCATACTCGGCATTATTTGAAATCGAATAGTTCATATTGGCGATCCCGCCTTCGAACATGAGATCGACGATCAACTTAAGCTCATGCAGGCACTCAAAATAAGCCATCTCTGGCTCATATCCGGCCTCGACCAGTGTCTCAAATCCGGCTTTAACCAGTTCAACGGCCCCGCCGCAGAGAACAGCCTGCTCACCGAACAGGTCGGTTTCGGTTTCATCCTTGAATGTGGTCTCAATGATGCCAGTCCGACCACCACCGATAGCACTGGCATAGGAGAGAGCAACATTTTTAGCTTTGCCCGACGCATCCTGAAAGATCGCGATCAGATCCGGTATGCCACCACCTTTGACAAACTCGGTACGTACAGTGTGCCCCGGAGCTTTCGGCGCAATCATGATCACGTCAAGATCGGCGCGCGGGACAACCTGATTATAATGGATGGCAAAACCGTGTGCAAACGCAAGAGTCGCACCTTTTTTAAGATTCGGCTCAATCTCATCTGCGTAAAGTTTATATTGAAATTCATCCGGCGTCAGAATCATGACTAAATCGGCGGCCGCAACCGCTTCAGCAACACTCTTGACAACCAGGCCGGAGGTCTCGGCTTTTTTTGCCGATGCAGACCCCTTACGCAGTGCGACAGTGACATCGACACCTGAGTCCTTAAGGTTGTTAGCGTGTGCGTGCCCTTGCGATCCATACCCGACAATAGCGACTTTCAGCCCTTGAATGATCGAGAGATCAGCATCCTTATCGTAATAAACTTTCATCCGGAAAAACTCCTTAATCGTTTCGTTTGAAATAAACCTTGACTGTATCAAAATAAATAAATTGTGTACCACACTACGATCAAAATTACCAACGGGTTTTCGTTATCGCCACCCTTTCGCACCACGACCGAGAGCTAACGGACCTGTACGAACCAGTTCCTTGATGCCAATCGGCTTGAGCAACTCGATCACTGCTGCAATTTTATCGGGAGAGCCCATGATCTCAAGGGTATAAGAGCGTGGGGTCACATCAATGACATTCGCCCGAAAAATGTCGGCGATGCGCATCACCTCCGCACGGGTCCCTTCCTCTGCAGTCACTTTGATAAGAATAAGTTCGCGCTCTACGTAGGGTTCACCCTCACCGGTAAAATCGATCACCTTGATCGTATCGATTAATTTATTCAGCTGCTTGGTGACCTGTTCAAGGATCCGATCGTCCCCTGATGTTACAATCGTCATGCGGGAGATCGACTCATCGAGGGTCGGTGCGACAGAAAGGGATTCAATATTAAAACCGCGACCGGAAAACAGCCCGGACACCCGGCTCAAAACCCCGAATTCATTTTCAACCAGAACAGTTATTGTATGTTTCATCAAAAAATCTCCTGTAGATTCAGGCGCGTTACGAGGCGAGGACCATTTCATTAATACCGGCTCCGGCCGGAACCATCGGCATAACATTCTCTTCCCTTGAAATTTTAAACTCAATAATAACAGGGCCAGGGGTTGCAAAAGCCTTCTTGATGATCATCTCGACTTCTTCGGGCTTGCTGGTGGTAAAACCGGTTGCGCCATAAGCATCAGCCAATTTCACAAAATCGATCGGCGATTCAAGGCAAGTCTGACTGTAACGTTTATCAAAAAAAAGCTGCTGCCACTGACGCACCATACCGAGGAAATTATTGTTAAGAATCACAATTTTGACCGGCAGACGGTTCTGTACCAGAGTTGCAAGCTCCTGAGAATTCATCTGGAATGATCCGTCTCCTGAAATATCGATCACCTGACGATCAGGAAATGCGGCCTGAGCGCCAAGAGCCGCCGGCAAACCGTACCCCATCGTCCCGAGTCCACCAGAGGTCAGGAAGGTGCGAGGCTGAGTGAAATCGAAAAATTGGGCGGTCCACATCTGATGTTGACCAACTTCCGTCGTCACTATCACATCGTCATCTGTGAGTTCACGTAGTTTCTCAATGACAAATTGCGGTTTAATGACACTTTTAGATGGGGTGTAGGTCATCGGATGCGACAGCTTCATGGCATCAACTTCCGCACGCCAGGCCGTGGTTTGTACAACCATCGTCTCGACTTCGTCAGGAACCTCCTTCAGTTGTTTCAGCATCTTCAGCAAAACATCCTTGAGATCGCCGACGATCGGCAGATCAACCCGCACATTTTTTTTGATCGAAGTAGGATCAATATCGATATGAATAATCTTCGCATCGGGAGCGAATGTCGATATCTTCCCCGTTACACGATCGTCAAACCGTGCGCCGATGGCGATCAGCAAATCGGCGCTGGTCACAGCCATATTAGCGTAGTAAGTCCCGTGCATTCCAAGCATACCGAGCGAGAGGGGGTGGCGTTTCGGAAAGGAGGCCATCCCCATCAATGTGGTCGTCAGCGGCGCCTGAATCGTCTCGGCAAACGTAATCAGCTCCTTGTCGGCATTGGACAAGGTTGCACCACCACCGACATAAATAACCGGTTTTTTTGCAGCCAGAATCATTTTGATCGCCTTGGCTACCTGGCGAGCGTTGCCACTGTAGTTCGGTTTATAACCACGCAGATCGACCGAATCAGGATATTCAAAAATAGTGGAGGCGGTCTGCACATCTTTCGGCAGATCGACCAGCACCGGTCCCGGTCGCCCGGTTCGGGCAATATAGAAAGCCTGCTTGAGGATTCTCGCCAGATCTTTGACATCCCGGACCAGGTAGTTGTGTTTAGTAATCGGTCGGGTGATACCGATCATATCCGCTTCCTGAAAGGCATCATTGCCGATCAAGGCTGTCGGAACCTGCCCGCAAATCACAACCATGGGGATCGAATCCATGTAGGCCGTGGCGATACCGGTCACAGTGTTGGTGGCACCGGGGCCGCTAGTCGCAATAGCAACCCCAACCTTACCGGTCGCCCTGGCATAGCCGTCAGCAGCATGCACTCCTGCCTGCTCGTGCCGGGGGAGAATGTGGCGAATTTTATCCGACTTCATCAAATCGTCATAAATATTAATTACCGTTCCGCCCGGATAACCGAAAACAGTATCAATACCTTCTTGCTCCAAGCAGGCCAGAAGAATCTGGGATCCAGTCATTTTCATACGAATTACTCCCATAAAGTTACATGTCAAAAGACAGTAGAGAACAGCTAAGCTTCATCATCAAGTTTGCGCACGGCGCCCTGGGCGGCGCTGGTGGTCAGAAGAGCATAAGCCTTGAGTGCCACACTTACTCCCCTCAGACGATTCACCGGCTTCCAGGCGCCCGATCCGGCAGACTCCATCAGAGTACGGCGTCGCATCAGCTCTTTTGGCTCCACATCGAGCCGTAAGATCCGGTTCGGAATATCGATGACAACCTGATCCCCATCCATCACTAACCCGATCTCCCCCTTTTCTGCCGCTTCTGGTGAAACATGGCCGATGGAGAGGCCGGAGGTTCCACCAGAAAAACGACCGTCCGTGATCAGAGCACACGATTTGCCGAGACCTTTAGACTTCAGGTAACTGGTCGGGTAGAGCATCTCCTGCATGCCGGGGCCCCCTTTGGGTCCTTCATAACGGATAATCACAACATCCCCCGCTTGCACCTGATCACCCAGAATCCCGTCTATCGCATCTTCCTGACTTTCAAAGATACGTGCAGGCCCTGTAAACGTCCAGACCGACTCATCGACCCCGGCTGTCTTGACAATACAGCCATCCGGAGCGAGATTGCCGTACAGAATGGCGAGTCCACCGTCGGCACTGTAGGCATGTTCAATATCACGGATGCACCCCGTCCGGCGATCGACATCAGGCTCCCACTCGGACTTCTGACTGAACGGCTCAAGTGTCGGAACGTTCCCCGGAGCGGCAGAATAAAAAGCCTTGACCGACGGATCGCCGGTGGTCACATCCCACTGTGCAACCGCTTCACCGATACTGCTGGAGTGAACAGTCGGAACATCCCTGTTCAACATTTTGCCGCGATCCAACTCTGCGAGAATCCCGTAAACACCGCCGGCACGATGCACATCCTCCATGTGATAGTGTTGCACCGAAGGGGCAACTTTACAGAGATTCGGCGTACCGAGAGACAAACGATTGATATCCGGCATCGTAAAATCGACCCCGGCTTCATGCGCAACAGCCAAAAGATGCAGAACTGTGTTGGTTGAACCACCCATAGCAATATCGAGTCGCATCGCATTTTCAAACGCACCCTTCGTGGCGATCGCTCGTGGCAGCACCGATACGTCACCCTCTTTGTAATAGCGTTCTGCTAAAGAGACGACGAGACGACCCGCCTTCAGGAACAGCTCCTTGCGCAGGGCATGAGTCGCCAACAGACTCCCGTTGCCAGGCAGACTCATTCCGAGAGCCTCGCTCAAACAATTCATCGAATTGGCGGTAAACATCCCGGAGCAGGAACCACAGGTCGGACAGGCTGAACGCTCGTATTTGCCGATCAGATCTTCGCTGATACCGGGCGTTGCAGCCGCGACCATGGCATCGACCAGATCGAGGCGGACCTCTTCACTGTCGATCCGTGTTTTACCCGCTTCCATCGGTCCACCGCTGACGAAAACAGTCGGGATATTCAGACGCATTGAAGCCATGAGCATCCCGGGCGTAACCTTGTCGCAATTAGAGATGCAGACCAGGGCATCGACGCAATGCGCATTGGCCATGTACTCGACCGTATCGGCAATCAGTTCCCGGGACGGCAGGCTGTAAAGCATACCGTTATGCCCCATGGCAATGCCGTCACAAATCGCCATGGTATTAAACTCTTTAGCGATTCCACCACTTCTCTCTATCTCGGCAACGACCATCTGTCCGATGCTGTGAAGATGAACATGCCCGGGGACAAACTGGGTGAAGGAGTTGACCACAGCGATAACCGGTTTGCCAAAATCGCTGTTTTTCACTCCGGTTGCGCGCCAGAGAGCCCGGGCGCCCGCCATTTTTTGACCGACTGTCGTGGTATCCGAACGTAAACGGCTCATAAAAACATCCTGATCAATTCTCTTTTAATAGAGCTGGAATAAAGAAACGACAGGGGCCCGAGAGGACCCCTGTCACTTAAGTCTCAACCAAACAGCCACACTTAAAAAATAAATTTATTACTGAACCTGAGCTAAAATTTTATTCATTTCATCCTTGCCCGCCAGTTTCAGCTTTTGTATTTTTTTCCGTTGTATTTCATCGTCAGGAGTCAGGTGCGGTCGATTATCGAGTTGCTGTAATTCTTTTTCAAAAAGAACGTGTTCTTCATACAATTTTCTAAAACGCGGATTTTCAAATACAAGTTGCTCAACCACAGCCGTGTCTATTTGTTCCATTGGCACCTCCTGGAGGGGTTAACGATGGAAATAAAACCTGGTTCCAAAATAAAGGATGG
>JACUTX010000088.1 GCA_014859615.1 Desulfuromonadales bacterium
GTAGGCGCCGGAGACCAGAGCATCGAGAATCTCCGGATGTTGAATAAAGATACGGGTCAGAAACTGGCTGGTTCCGAACAGATTGACCAGTAATTTCATGGTCTTGTGGTTTTCAGCCAGCAGAGCAAAATAGGTGCCGCGGGCGTGCAGGGCAGAGAGAAACTGTTCGACATTCGCCAGGGTCATGTCCGGCTCCGGTGAGTCGACGACTTCCTGCATCAACAGCGGCGCGATCCGTTCCATGTGGTGTCTCGCCTGCCGGGTCAAGTGTCGATGCGGAGTCGATCCCTTGAGAATCTGCAAGCTGTTGTAGGCCGCTTCCGGGTTGCCAAATCCCCATTTCCCGAGCATCTCCTTTATCTCCTCCGGCTCGGTGCGTGGATCGAACAGGGCGTCGATTTCCGGACGGACTTCGCTTTTCAGCTCATCGTCGCCACTGTAAAAGAGCTGATGATAAATCGTTGCGACCGTCTCACGATGCTGATTCAGAACAGCCATGAAGCTGTTAAGATCGGCGAAACCGCTTCGTCTGGCGAGAGCGAGCAGCGCCTCGGGCCGGGTTGGCAGATTGTGGGTCTGTTGTTCCTGAAAGACCTGAATGCGGTGCTCAACATTGCGCAAAAAGGTGTAGGCGTTCTTCAGATCTGTTGCAATATTCGTTTCGATTAATCCCTCACGGGCGAGCTGATCGAGGGCGGCCAATGAGCTGCGCAGCCGCAGGGACGATTTTTTCCCGGCATGAATCAGTTGCAGCGCCGAGATTAAAAATTCAATTTCACGGATTCCGCCCCGACCGAGCTTGAGGTTGTCCTCCCCCTCGCGCATCCGGCTCAGGCGATTATCGATTTTTTTCTTCATCCCCTTGATATCTTCGAGCATGGCGAAATCGAGATTGCGCCGAAAGATAAACGGTTCGAGCTCTTCAAGGAGGGTCTGGCCAAGCTTGAGATCGCCTGCGACCGGGCGCGCCTTGATCAGGGCCGAGCGTTCCCAGCTCTGCCCCCAGCTTTCGTAATAGTAAAGTGCGTTGTGAATCGGCTGTGCAATTTCGCCACTGCGCCCTTCCGGACGCAGGTCGAGATCGACCCGAAAGACGAAACCGTGTTCGGTCGCCTGACCGATCGCCTTGCTGATCATGTCTGAAAGTTTAATAAAATAAGTGTGCGCCGGGATGATGTTGATCCGCTCAGACCGTGGCGATAAAATGCCGGTGGTTTCGCCTTTTTCAGAGAGATAGAAGTACATCAGATCGATATCGGAGGAGAAATTCAGCTCTTCGCCACCGAGTTTCCCCATGCCGAGAATCGTAAAGGTCGCTTCGATCGGTTCATCTCCATCCGGGGAGACCATCGGTGTGCCAAATTCAGAGCGCAGCAGTGTGGTGCAAACTTCGTAGGCTCTTTGCAACGTTGCGCCGGCCAGAGCTGACAGCTCTTTTGTGACTTCGATCAGATCGGCCAGACCGCACAGATCGCGGCTGCCGATTCGCAGCATCTCCTGTGCCTTGTATCGGCGCAGCTCCTCCTGCAGCGCCTCAAAAGTTGACGTATCAGCAATCTTTGCGCTCAGTTCGGTCTGCATGATCGCTTCGCTCTTGGCGCGATCGATAGCGCGGTTGGTGAACAGTTCCTGAAAATAAACGGGTTGGCGGCAGAGAATACCGGTCAGAAATTGTGAAGCGCCGAGAATGGTCAGCAGCTGCTGACTTTGCTTTGGGTCGTCTAAAACCGCCGCGAAGAGTTCGACGGTATGAACGTCGAGCAGGCGTTCCAGATTATTGAGTCCCAAAACCGGGTCGGCGCAAACAAGGGCTTGTGTTGCCAGGCGGGCAACCAGCTGACAATCGCCGGTTGCCTCTTTGAGCAGACGCAGGTTGGTCGCTGTTTTAGCAGGATCCGTGTAGCCGAGTTCGCGAGCCAGATTCTGCAAGGCAGCCTCTGTCTGCTGCGCACAGGCGGCCTCAATCTGTTCGGCCACACAGACGAGTTCCATCGTTTACGCCCCCTTAACCAGATTGGCCAGAGCGGTGCTGTAATCGCTTTGGGCGATACCGTTTTCGGTAATGATCGCAGTAATCAGCCGGGCCGGTGTGACATCGAACGCCGGGTTGCGCACCATGACCCCTTGCGGTGCAATGCGATGGCCACCACAATGAGTGACTTCGCTGCTGTCGCGCTCCTCAATCGGGATGCGGCTCCCGTCCTCCATATCGAGATCGATGGTTGAGGTGGGTGCGGCGACATAAAACGGGAGGTTGTGTTCGCGGGCGAGGACGGCAACCGTATAGGTGCCGATCTTGTTGGCGGTATCGCCATTTGCAGCAATCCGGTCCGCTCCGACGATGACGCAATCGATCTCGCCCTTGCTCATCAGATGTCCGGCCATGTTGTCGCAGATCAGCGTGACCGGGATATTGTCCTGCATCAGTTCCCAGGTGGTCAGCCTTGCCCCCTGCAGCCAGGGACGGGTTTCATCGGCGACGACCGAGATGTTTTTTCCGGCTTCCACCGCGGCCCGGATCACTCCGAGGGCGGTGCCGTAGCCGCCGGTTGCAAGCGCTCCGGCGTTGCAGTGGGTCAGAATGCGAGCGCCATCGGCGATCAGCTTTTCTCCATGCCGACCGAGGGCGCGATTGATCTCAATATCGGCATCGGCAATGCGGCATGCTTCGGTGAGGAGTATGTTTTTCAGCTCGGTGTGTGGCGCTGCGCTGTTGTTGCGGGCCACTGTTTTCATCCGCTCAAGAGCCCAGCAGAGATTGACTGCGGTCGGTCGGGTTGCGGCCAGCAGGCTGCAGACCTCTTCAAACTGCGCAAAAAAGAGTTCAAAACGCTCTTCCTTAATATCGCGGGCGCCAAACGCTGCACCAAAAGCCGCGGCAACACCGATCGCCGGTGCGCCCCGGACCACCATCGTGCGAATCGCCTCTGCAACCTCCCGGTAATCGGTGTAATCGAGCCAGACCTCTTCGGTCGGTAAAAGACGCTGATCGAGCATGCGGCAGACGCCGTCTTGAAACAGAATCGGTTTGACAGCCATTATTTTTCTCCGTACAGAGGGAAAGCGAGTTTTTTCTTCATCAATTCGTTCACCATGCCGGGGTTCGCTTTCCCCTTGCTTTGCTGCATCACCTTGCCGACGAAAAACCCGATCAGTTTCTCTTTGCCGGCGCGATAATCTGCAACCTGTTCCGGGTTGGCGGCGATTACCGCGTCGACGATCTTTTCGATTGCGCCGCTGTCGGTCACCTGCTTCAACCCCTGCTCTTCGATGATGATATCGGCCTCCTGGCCGCTCTGCCACATGGTCTCAAACACCTTCTTGGCGATGTTTCCGGAGATGGTGTTGTCGGCGACGCGCTGGAGAATGCCGACCAGCATTTCGGGTGTCACCGGCGAGTGCGCGATTGTCAGGCCGTTGTCATTTAAGCGTCGCGACAGCTCCCCCATGATCCAGTTGGCGCAGCTCTTGGCATCATCAAACAGAGCGACACAGGCCTCGAAATACTCTGCAACCGCTTTTTCGGCAATCAGCACCGAGGCGTCGTATGCCTGCAAACCGAACGTCTCGGTGTAGCGTCGGTATTTGCTCTCCGGGAGCTCCGGCAGCTCTGTGCGGATCGCTTCGATCCAGGTTTCGTCGATGACCAGCGGCACGAGGTCAGGGTCGGGGAAGTAACGGTAATCGTGGGCTTCCTCCTTGCCGCGCATCGATCGGGAGACGCCGGTATTGCTGTCAAACAGGCGGGTCTCCTGAATGACCTTGCCGCCATCTTCGAGCAGCTCGGCCTGTCGATCGATCTCGTATTCGATCGCCTGTTTGATGAAACGAAAGGAGTTGATATTTTTCAGCTCGGCCCGGGTGCCGAGTTCCTTCTGTCCGCGGGGACGGATCGAGACGTTGGCGTCGCAGCGAAACGACCCCTCTTCGAGGTTGCCGTCGCAGACACCGAGATAGATGACGATCTGGTGCAATTTTTTCAGGTAGGCGATCGCCTCGTCGGAGGAGCGCATATCCGGTTCGGAGACGACTTCCAGCAGCGGCGTACAGGCCCGGTTCAGATCGACGAAGGAGTTTCCCGAGCTCTCCGGAGTATCGCCGTGCAGCAGTTTGCCGGCATCTTCTTCCATGTGAATCCGGGTGATGCCGATCCGTTTTTGTTTTCCACCTTCCACCTCGATATCGAGCCACCCCTGTTCGCAGATCGGCAACTCAAACTGCGAGATCTGATACCCTTTTGGCAGATCGGGGTAAAAATAGTTTTTACGGGCGAAGAGTGAGCGCGGCGCGATTTTGCAGTTGGTCGCGAGTCCGGTCATGATGGCGTTTTCAACGACCTGCTTGTTCAGCACCGGCAGCGCCCCCGGCAGACCGAGGCAGACCGGACAGGTCTGGCTGTTCGGTTCGTTGCCAAAGGTGGTGGAACAGCCGCAAAATATTTTGGTCCTGGTGGTCATCTGCACGTGGACTTCCAGGCCGATGACCACTTCATATTTATCACGCATTAAATTGTCCCTCCACAATTCGGGGCTTGTCTGCTGTGCCAATCGGTTACCTGTTCAAAGGCGTGGCCGATTTTGAGGAGGCTCGCCTCGGCAAACGGTTTTCCGATCAGCTGCTGGCCGATCGGCAGCCCGGCGTCTGAGAAACCGGCCGGCAAACTCATGGCGCAGGTTCCAGCCAGGTTGGCCGGAATGGTAAAGATATCGGAAAGGTACATCTGCAACGGGTCGTTCGTCTTCTCACCGAGGGGGAAGGCCGGGGTCGGCGCGACCGGGGTGAGAATGACATCGACTTTTTCAAAGGCAGCCAGAAAATCCTGACGGATCAGGGTCCGCACCTTCTGGGCTTTTAAATAGTAGGCGTCATAGTAGCCGGAGGAGAGCGCATAGGTGCCGAGCATGATCCGTCGCTTCACTTCGGCGCCGAATCCCGCCGCCCGGCTCTGGCGGTACATCTCGATCAGGCCGTCCCCCTTGTCGACCCGTTTGCCGAAGCGGACGCCATCGTAGCGGGCAAGATTGCTCGACGCTTCGGCGGTGGCGATCAGATAATAACAGGCGACGGCATAATCGGTATGCGGCAGGCTGACTTCCACCATCTGCGCACCAAGATCGGTGTAGGTCGCAATGGTTGCGTCGATCACTCTTTTCACTTCCGGGTCGAGACCGTCGACAAAATACTCTTTCGGCAGGCCGATTCGCACCCCTTTGATATCGCCGATCAGCCCGGCGCAATAATCAGGAACCAACGTGTCGATGGAGGTCGAATCGAGCGGGTCGTAGCCGGCGATGGCGCCGAGCATGATCGCGCAGTCTTCGACTGAACGGGTCATCGGCCCGACCTGATCGAGGGATGATGCATAGGCGATCACCCCGTAACGCGAGACCCGGCCGTAGGTCGGCTTGAGGCCGACGACGCCGCAGTGCGAAGCCGGTTGCCGGATAGAGCCGCCGGTGTCGGTCCCAAGAGTCGCCATCGCCATTCGGGCAGCGACGGCTGCAGCTGAACCACCGGAGGAGCCGCCGGTGACGCAGCTGGTGTCCCAGGGGTTACGGGCTGCGCCGAATGCGGAGTTTTCATTGGAACTCCCCATGGCAAATTCGTCCATGTTCAGCTTGCCGAGTAAAACCGCGCCGCGTTCTTTAAGTCGCGCCACTGCGGTCGAATCGTACGGCGCAATAAAATTTTCAAGGATTTGCGAACCGCAGGTGGTACGCACCCCTTCACTCAAAAAGATATCTTTAAGCGCCAGCGGGATGCCGGTCAGGATGTCAGCGTCACCTTTCTCGATGCGCCGGTCGGCGGCATCAGCCATCGCCAGCGCTTCATCGCGGCAGATTGTCAGATAGATATTGAGCGCATCGTTGGTTGCGCCGATCTCTTGCAGAAACGACTCGGTCAACTGGCGTGAAGTGATCTCGCTGCTGATCAGTTTATCGTGCAGAGCACGGATAGTTAAAGAAGTGGATGACATCGGTTCCCCTTTATGTGCGAAAAATTATTCGATGATTTTCGGAACCCGAAAATAGTTGTCGGCAGCTGCCGGAGCGTTCATCAACGCCCGTTCAGAGCCGATAGATGGGCGGACAACGTCGTCACGAAACGCATTTTCGACCGGGACCGCATGCGCGGTCGGCACAATGCCGTCGGTATCGAGGCGATTAAGGGTGTCGACGTAGTCGAGCAGCTGATTCATCTGCCCGGTCATGGCATCGAGTTCCTTGTCGGTCAGGGCGAGTCGCGCCAGTACCGCGACGCGCTCCACCTCGTGGCGGGTAATTTTCATCATGGATCTCCTTATAGTGAATTAAAACAGCTAGGCAAATTACCACGAAAAGCGACGTTTTTTCAAGGATTACGACTTTTATTCAAGGCATAAAAAAACGGCCCGCTTTTGCAGCGGGCCGTTCGATTCTGATGCAATGTCAAGGGGCTCAGGCCTTGTCGTCATCCTTCTTTTCAAGCTTCTCCGGATCCTTTTCATCCTCTGTCACATCTTTAACGCCCTCTTTGAAGTTACGCAGTCCTTTGCCCAGGGCGCCGCCAACCTGAGGAAGTTTGCCGGCGCCAAAAATAACCAGCACCAGAACGAGGATGATGATCAATTCTGTTGTTCCGAGTCCGAACATGTCGATTGCCTCCCGAAAGAAATTATTAGTTGCTTATACAACGCTTCGATGGAAAAAACAAACAAAACGAATAGAAATATTTACAATCTGTCGTCAGGTCGGTTACTGTAGGCCAGAAACATTCAAAAAACAATATAAAGGAGATTGTAAAGATGTTGCATATTCATCAACGCCTGCGCCTCTATCAATTTTTTGCAGATCTGTTCGCAAATCCGGGTCCGGAATTAATGCAGAAATTGTCCGGTGGCGAAGTCTCTGCCGTTTCGGACCTGCTCGGCATTGAAGCTCCGTTAGAGTCAGGTTCTGAAATGTCGATGGAAAATCTTAGTGAATTGTACACGGGGCTGTTTGTTGCCCGGATGGGTGGTGTCCCAGCGCCTCTTTATGGCTCGGTCTATCTCGATGCGGGGCTTTTGATGGGGCCATCGACCGGCCGGATCGCAGAGCTTTATCGTCAGCAGGGGCTGGTTTTCGAAGATGCAACCGAGCCAGCCGATTTTCTGGCGACTGAACTCGAATTTCTGTTTTTTCTGGTCGGCAGGGAAGAGGCCGGATTTAAACAGCGTGATCTGGCTGCCGCCCGGGCTGCGACTGCCGGTCAACTCGAATTTCTCAATGGCGAGTTGCTCCCCTGGTTGGAGCAGTTTGTTGAGCGATTGGCCAAAGTTGAAGAAAAGACCCTCTATCACTGGGGGGCACAAGCGCTCCTTCTGTTTTGTCGCCAGGAGCGTGACTGGCTGAGCCGGCTCCCGCAATCTCCTGCCTTGGTTGTTTGATCCAAAAATAAAGGTAACTGTTTTCAGCACTTCATATTACGCGGTTTGAGCAGGGTGCAAAATGATTCCAAATAAAGTCAATTCAGCACCTGCGAAAAGGGTGTCATTTACGAGTGGGTAATCAAAGAATCCAGCCATGGATCCTGACGGCTACACACAATTGAAATTAATGTGTTATAATCTCCGGCAGTTATTCCTGCAACCCGGAGGTTTTATATGTCTCCCCTGTTTGATTCCAAACAGATGGTCGTCTCGGTGGAGCGTGCCGCAATTCCGGCACTTCTCAAGGGGGAGTTTGCGGCGGCTGCACTGACGGCGCAGGCTCTTGCCGAAGATTCCCATCTCTACTGGTCAGATTCTTCACATGTCGCCTGCGGTCCAGGTTGCGATCGCTGTTGTGTTGTGAATGTTGCTGTTCTCGCCCCCGAATCAGAGGCAATCGCCAGATATTTGCAGCAGGAGCTGTCGCCATCGGCTCTCGGTGCTTTGCGTGAAAAACTGACGATCCTCCATGATCAAACCCGTTGGCTCGACGATGAAGAACGGATTTTGGCGAATCATCGCTGTGCTTTTCTCGACGAAGGCGGCAGCTGTTCGGTCTATCCGGTCAGACCGCTGCTCTGCAGAAGTGTCAATTCGACCAACGCCGATGATTGCCATACGGCGATGTCGATGCTCGCTTTGGGAGAGAATCACCCGATCATCTCTTGTCTGGTGCAAAAAGAGATCTTTGAAGCGGCCTTCATCGGTCTGGGCCAGGCTCTTAAGAGTTGCGGTCTTGATGATCGGAGTTTTCGCCTTGCCGGCTCGGTGCTTCTTCGTCTGAACGAATCTGATTAAACTGTTGAAACATAATGTTACATGTAACATTATGTTTCAATTTGGATTGAAATGAAATAAAGCCCTCTTCATCCCTGCGTTATAAATTCTTTCTAATGGTCAAACAACTCTCTACTGAAACATATTGTTTCACCTCCTTCTTGTCTCTATTTGTTCGCTATCTGGTTTAAACCCCTGTTTAGACTATCGATTTGCACTGTTGCTGAATTTGGCATGAATTGTGGAATCCGAATATAGAGAAAGGCGAAATTAACAATTAATTCTATTGATCGATACGCAGCAGCCAGTTCGGCTTCGTCGGAAGAAAAATAAAACCACAAAGGAGTTCAGCAATGAAAAAGACCACAAAGTTTCTGATTGGATTAATGATTGTCACATTTTCGGTGACTTCGGCCTTCGCAGCGATTGAAAAACCGGACAACTACAAAAAGGGGAAATACCTCTACAAGAAAAACTGCAAGGAGTGTCACACCAAGTCGGCCAGTGACAAGACCATGGCGCAGTGGGAACGGATCTACAAAAAAGGGGAGCATGGCGGTGGCGCTGCTGCCTGGGAAAAGATTGACAAAGACGATCTGCACCGGATTTTCTACTATCTCTATGATCATGGCAAGGATTCAGCTCAGCCGGAGACCTGCGGTTAATTTTATCGGCCTTGAATGCGAGGTCTATGTTTATCAACTGAAAAGGAGCGCATCATGAAGAGATTGATTGTACTGCTGCTGAGCATCCTGCTCACATTGCCGGTCTTTGCCGGCGCGGCGACCGTTGCCGATCTGGAGAAGCAGCTCGACGAACTGAAAGCTGAATTGCAAGAGTTGAGTGCGCGGACCGATGCGACGGAAATGCATACCGCTACGGATAATATCGCTTTCTACGGCGATCTGCGGGTGAAGGC